>NZ_JBQSYD010000021.1:0-78653 GCF_052378905.1 Halomonas sp. AOP22-C1-8
CGCCACGGTGCATACAGCCTTGTCTGTTCATTTGCGAAATGTGCCGTATAAATGAAGTATGTTAATATTCCTGTAAATTCAACGGCTATTTATCAACGCCGTGACACTTAATAGGGGATAGCAACAATGCCTCAACTGAACATATTGGTTGGCACGATGTATGGCGGTGCGTTAGATGTGGCTGAGCAGGTGAAGCCATTATTCGAGCAAGCGGGCTTTGCCGTTAATATTGTTGAGCAGCCGACACTTGATGATCTAACGAGCCATGAAGATCTCTCATTATTCGTGCTCTCTACCACTGGCAGTGGTGACTTTCCCGGTAATTTTGTGCCTTTTGTGCGCAGCTTAAAAGATACAAGCCCAGCCCTTACGGAATTACGCTACGGCATGATTGCGTTAGGCGACAGCTCCTACGGTGATACATACTGTGGTGCGGGCAGAGCGCTTGATGCGTTACTTGAAGACCATGGGGCACGCCGTTTGGGTGACCGGTTGGAAATTGATGCCATGGAAACATTTATGGCAGATGATGCCGCACTACCGTGGGTCGAGACGTGGATTGAAGAGCAGCAGCTAAAGGTAGCCTAATCAATGCAGCCGATGCCTTTTTCAGCAGAGCGCATTAGTGTTGCGCTCGGTTTGTGTGTGGTGATGCTGGCATCTTTGCCGCGTTTTATGGCAGGCGGGCACAGTACCCGTCAAACGCTTATTGTGATGGGTATCGTATTGGTTGCCGGCGCGACGGTAGCGCAATGGCGTTTATTATCCCGTGACGCGCGCAAGCAATTGCCTCGTCTTTGCCTACGGTTGGTGCTCATGCTGTTAGCGGGTGCTTTAGTCATGGGGGCTTGGCACGCGCTTTTTACCACATGGATCAGCTGGGAAGTCTTTATCTCTCATGCCGCTACCTGTGGTCTTTTAATGCATGCGGTAAGTTTATGGTGGCGCCCTAAGCGTCATAAATAATCCATTAGGCCCGGTAGTAAAAAGGCAAAGGCGCCCCGCAATGGCGCCTTTATGCTGCCTGCATTAAGGAGCAAGTCGTTCTCCAAAATAATGGGCGGGCTGGGGTTTGGAAATGTAAAACCCTTGGATGAAATCGATAGCGTATTCACCCAGTAGGTCCCATTGCTGCTCCGTTTCAACGCCTTCGGCGACCACCTTCAAGCCTAGCTCACGAGCAAGGCTTGCAATTGCCGCAACGATAGCGCGGCTGTTGTGCTCCTGCTGGTGCAAGGCCTCAATAAAACTGCGATCTATTTTGAGACTTTGGGCGGGAATATTATGTAAGTAGCTTAGTGATGAGTAGCCTGTACCAAAGTCATCCAGAGCGATACCGCAACCCAGTACGCGTAATTGCTTGAGAAGGTCAGTGCCCTCTACTTGGCGATTAAGCAGCATGCTTTCGGTAAGCTCAAATGTGATCAGCGCCGGTGAAATGCTGCTGTCGCGTAATTTCCGCGAGATATGATCAACAAAATTGGGCTGCCAAAACTGCGCAGCGGATAGATTAATCGCAACAGGCACTAGCGTCCTTCCCGCAGCTTGCCACGCGCTCATATCCGCAAGCACCAGGTCGATCACCTTTTCGCCCAAGGGCAAAATCAAGCCTGAGCGCTCCGCAAGAGGGATAAATTCGCCAGGTGCTATCAACCCTTGTTGTGGGTGTGCCCAGCGAACTAATGCCTCTGCAGAAGCCAAATGGCGACTGTCGCGCTGGGCGATAGGCTGGTAAGCCATATACAGGCCATCGCCGGTTTCAAGCGCATTACGCAGCGCTGTTTCCATGCTTAATTGGTCGCGTGCCTGCTGATCGACGGCTGCCTGAAAAAGGCGATAGGTGTTTCGGCCTTCGTGTTTGGCGCGGTACATTGCCGCGTCGGCATGTTGAATCAATATTTCAGGCGTACTGCCGTCATCAGGGTACAGGCTGATGCCAATGCTGGAGCCGATGCGGAAGTTGTGGCCCTGTAATGAATAAGGGGCACTGACGGCCTCAATCAGGCGCTTGGCAACGCTAGACGCTTCGCAAAAACCGTTAATATTAGGCAGTAGCGCAATGAATTCGTCGCCACCCAGGCGGGCGAGCGTATCATCTTCTCGTAGCCTGTTTGCCATGCGCTCGGCAACGCTTAATAGAAGATCGTCTCCTAGGGCATGCCCAAGCGTGTCGTTCACCTGCTTGAAATGGTCCAAGTCGATAAACATCACTGCAAGTTGTTCTGAGGTGCGATGGGCGTGGCGGATAGCCAGGGTGATACGATCCTCAAGCAGGCGACGATTAGGTAGGCGTGTCAACACATCATAGTAGGCCAGATGGCGAATCTGCTCTTCATTTTCACGCATATGGGTGATGTCTGAGAACAGCCCAGCATAGTGCTGTGTTATACCCTGATCGTCGCAGATAGCGGTAATGGTCAGCCGCTCAAGATAGAGCTCGCCCGATTTACGTCGGTTCCATACCTCTCCTCGCCAATAGCCATCCGTTTTTAAGGTATTCCACAGTTGCTTATAGAATGTTGCGTCCTGGCGACCCGAGCCGAGTACGCTGGGCGATTTACCTAATACATCATCCAGGGTATAGCCGGTAAGATGCGTAAAGGCGGGATTTACGAATTCTATGCGTGCGTCAGCATCGGTAATAATAATGCCTTCAAGTGATGACTCAATCACGCGCTCTGCCAGCTGAAGGTTTTGATTGGAGCGCGCAAGCGCCTGATCCCGCTGTTCTAAAGCATCGCGCAAATCGCCAAGGTACAGGTGCTCTGCATCGCTTAGAATGTTGGAAAAACCTAGTAAACCGATAATATCGTTTTGGCGGTTGCGAACCGTCAGGTGTCGCACTCGGTGATCAATCAAGAGGTTTCGTGCGTTGATTAAGGGTTCGGATGCCTCAATCGACATCAATGGCTGGCTAGCCAGGTGTTTGACAGGCGTGTCATTCGACTGGTTAGCGATAAACGATACAATATCGCGCTCGGTGAGAATGCCCAGTTGATCATCGCAAAGAATAATGGCGGCATCTTGCTGATGCGTGCGCATCTGAAAGGCTGTGTCCGCTAAACTTAACGACCCATCCAATATCAATGGGTCGCATCGCATCGCGGCATGTACTTCCCTGAGGCGTAGATAAGGCTCTAACCCTTGGTTAACGGCGATATCCGTTTGCGACAAAATTCCGACGGGCTTCTGTTTATCATTCAGCACTAGAAGATGACGCAGCTTATGCGTATTGAGGAGTAGGGCGGCCTCGCTAAGCAACATTTGATGCGGCGCGGTATGCACGGGTGATGTCATAAATTCCGCGATCGGCCGCATTAGAACCGAGGGCGTGCTGAAATTGATCATCAAGGCGTCATGCTCTGTCCAAATACCTAACGCTTGGTGGTTCTCCATAATGACAATAGAGCTGCAGTGGCGCTTCGCCATACGCTTTGCCGCTTGGCAAAGCGGGATGTCGGGTGTGCAGTGCAAAATGCTGGTTTGCATAATGCGTGAAATAGGTAAGTCTTGATGAATAGTCATGAGTATCGTTACGATAGCCAGTAAAGGTTGCTAAGTGGCAGGTAGCCTATCGTAATGAGCACGTAATTCTTTGTCCGAGGTCTAAAAGTAATAAATTAGTCACTTATTCCCTTGTAATTAACCGCAGCGCCCCCATCTTGCGAGCATGGCGCTTGCCACCGTGCGCTAGGGTTCTTAAAATTGCCCCTTGGAATTTATTTAAACACTGTTAATACAACGCCCAGCCGCTAGAGGACAATTCATGCAAGTTTCCGTCGAGACGACCTCCCAGATCGAACGCCGTATTTCTATCCAAGTACCGGCTGCCGAAATCGACGAGGCTGTCAGTGCTCGCCTGATAGACACCGCGAAAAACGTGCGGCTGAATGGTTTTCGCCAAGGCCGGGTACCAATGTCTGTTGTCCGCCAACGCTATAGCGACAGCGTTCGCAGTGAAGTAGTGGGCGAGGTAATGCGTGAACGTTACGTACGTGCCATCACTGAAGAAGGCCTTAACCCGGCTGGCTACCCTCAGATTGAGCCGCAAATTAATGAAGCCGGTAAAGATCTTGAATTCGTAGCGATCATGGAAATTTATCCGCAGATCGAGTTGACCTCTATCGAAGGCACTGACGTTGAGCGCCCGGTGGTTAGCGTAAGCGATGCTGACGTTGATGAAATGATCGAGACGCTGCGTAAACAAAATGCCGATTGGCAAGATGCGGATACACCGGCAGCAGATGGCGATCAGGTAACGATTGATTTTAAAGGTTTCCTGGGCGATGAGCCGTTTGAAGGCGGTAGTGCTGAAGGTCACGCGCTAGTGATTGGCTCCAACAGCTTTATCCCAGGCTTTGAAGAGCAGTTAATCGGTGCCAAGGCTGGCGAAGAGAAAACCATCAAGGTTACTTTCCCGGAAGATTACCAGGCCGAGCATCTGGCAGGTAAGGAAGCCACCTTCAATGTAACGGTGCATAAAGTCAGCACGCAGAAGCTGCCTGAAATTGACGCTGCTTTCATTGAGCGCTTTGGCGTAGACGATGGCGACCAGGATAAATTCCGCGCTGAAATCAAAAAGAACATGACGCGTGAGGCGACTCAGGCCGTTGATAATCGTGTTAAGCAGCAGGTGCTGGACGCGCTTAAAGAAGCCAACGACATTCTGGTGCCAAGCTCGTTAGTTCAGCAAGAAACGGATGCAATGAAGCGTCAGGCTGCTCAACAGTTTGGCCTTGGCGAAGACTTTGATGTTAGCCAGCTGCCCAATGAGCTTTTTGAAGAGCAGGCCAAGGGCCGCGTTCAAGTAGGTCTTTTGCTGGCTGAAGTGATCAAGGTCAATGAGCTTGACGCTGACGATGCTGCGATTAAAGCAAAAGTTGAAGAGCTGGCCGAGCAGTACCAGGACCCTTCTGAGGTTGTTGAGTACTACATGAGCAACGACCAGCTGAAAACGCAGGTTAAGTCTGCCATTCTCGAAGAGAAAGCGGTCGATAAACTGCTTGAGCAAACGAACGTTAAAGACGTTGAAATGTCTTATCAGCAAGCATTAGCTGCCGCTCAGCAGCAGGCTGCACAAGACGAGGGTGCTGAAGAAGGCGAGAAAGCAGGCGCCTAAGCAATCCCATCAGCGCGGCGCACTGTTCTCGGTGCGCCTTTCCCTTATCGGACGCAAGGAATCACCCAAATGAGTGGATTTGATATTCAAAACGCCGGCGGTTTAGTGCCCATGGTGGTTGAGCAGAGCGCCAAAGGGGAAAGAGCCTACGATATTTACTCGCGTCTGCTAAAAGAGCGTGTCATTTTCCTGGTAGGCCCTGTTGAAGACTACATGGCTAACCTTGTGGTCGCTCAGATGTTGTTCCTTGAGTCGGAAAACCCCGACAAGGATATCCATCTTTATATCAACTCGCCGGGTGGCTCGGTAACGGCAGGCATGTCGATTTATGACACCATGCAGTTTATTAAGCCCGATGTATCAACCGTATGTATTGGTCAAGCGGCCAGTATGGGCGCGCTGCTTTTAACAGCAGGCGCAGCCGGTAAGCGTTACTGCTTGCCTAATTCACGGGTCATGATTCATCAGCCGCTGGGGGGGTATCAAGGTCAGGCATCTGACATTGAAATCCATACCCGCGAGATTCTGGGAATCCGCGAAAAGTTGAATCAGATTCTTGCGCATCATACCGGTCAGGATCTGGAAGCGGTTGCCCGTGATACCGACCGTGACAACTTCATGAGCGCCAATAAAGCTCAAGAGTATGGCTTGATTGACGCAGTGCTGGATAAGCGGCCTACATCCTGATAGCGTGATGAGGTTTTGCTTTTCTAACGAGCTTTTATGGCGGTGGAAGCCGCCGCAGTGACAGAGGTACGCTAATGGCCGACGGCAAAGGCAAGGATGAAGGTGGTAAATTACTTTACTGCTCGTTCTGTGGAAAAAACCAGAACGAAGTACGTAAACTGATTGCTGGCCCGTCCGTATATATCTGCGATGAGTGTGTCGACTTGTGTAATGACATCATTCGCGAGGAAGTTCTCGAAGCCGATGCCGAGAGCGATGAGGAGCGTTTACCTACGCCTCGCGAAATACGTCATACCCTGGACGATTACGTCATTGGACAAGACCGCGCCAAAATGGTGCTGTCCGTAGCGGTTTATAACCACTACAAGCGTCTGAGACCGGACGTACGTGAAGGCGATGTTGAATTAGGTAAATCCAATATTCTGCTCATCGGCCCCACTGGTAGTGGTAAAACATTGCTAGCGGAGACCATGGCACGTTTATTAAACGTACCTTTCACCATTGCGGATGCAACAACGCTGACCGAAGCGGGTTATGTGGGTGAAGATGTTGAAAACATCATCCAGAAGCTGCTTCAAAAGTGTGACTACGATGTAGAGAAGGCCGAGCGCGGCATTGTATATATCGATGAAATTGACAAAATTTCTCGTAAGTCCGACAACCCGTCTATCACGCGTGATGTATCGGGTGAAGGTGTACAGCAGGCGTTACTCAAACTAATCGAAGGCACGACGGCTTCTGTGCCGCCTCAGGGTGGCCGCAAGCATCCGCAGCAAGAGTTTGTTCAGGTAAATACCGGTAACATACTGTTTATTGTGGGCGGCGCTTTCGCGGGTCTGGACAAGGTTATACGTGACCGGGCTGAAAAGGGCGGGATCGGTTTTAACGCCAGCGTTAAGAGCAAAGAGTCAGCACGTGGTGTCGGTGAGCTGCTTGCAGACGTTGAGCCGGAAGACCTGGTGAAGTTCGGTTTGATTCCAGAGTTTGTTGGACGCCTACCGGTCATTGCTACGTTGACGGAGCTTACCGAAGACGCGTTGATCCAGATTTTGACAGAGCCCAAAAACTCGCTCATCAAGCAGTATGGAAAGCTCTTCGAAATGGAAGGCGTGACGCTTGAGTTTAGAGACGAAGCGTTGCGAGCGGTTGCTGCGAAGGCGATGGAGCGGAAGACAGGTGCACGCGGCCTGCGCTCTATCCTTGAGTCGGTATTGCTTGACACCATGTATGAAATTCCATCACTGGAAAATGTCAGCAAGGTGGTTATCGATGCATCGGTAATCGCAGGTGAAAGCGAGCCGCTCTTGATGTATTCAAAGCAGGAAGATGCTCGCGTTGATGGCACGGATGGCTAGTAATAGGCCAACGGCGTGACTTCAGCCGCTTGCGCTAAACCAAGGGGTCGCCTAGGCGGCCCCTTGTTGTTCATGGGTGTCACTGCGTAGTTTGCTCTACACTGCGTAGTACTTTTCATACAGTGATGTACTTGCCTTGGTGTTCCATCAAGTACTCTTCCGATTTGTTGAGGAACGTCTGCGATGCAGCAGAACGCCGAACAGACTCAATGTCTACCTTTATTGCCGTTGCGGGACGTCGTCGTGTATCCGCAAATGGTTATCCCTCTGTTTGTAGGACGTGAAAAGTCGATTCAGGCGCTTGAAGCTGCGATGGAAGCTGATAAGCGCGTATTGCTAGTGGCTCAGCGAGAAGCTGCCCAGGATGAGCCGGACAATGCTGACCTCTACGCCATGGGCACTGTGGCGGACATTATGCAGCTGCTCAAGCTTCCCGATGGCACTGTAAAAGTGTTGATTGAAGGCAGCTTTCGCGCGGATGTACTGGACATCGAAGAGAACGAAGCGGGCTATACGCAAGCCCATCTTTCTCCTCGAGAGAGCGAGCCCTTAACCAGCCGCGAGCAGGAAGCGCTGGTACGCGTGCTGCTTAATCAGTTCGAGCAGTACGTTAAACTGTCGAAAAAAGTGCCCAATGAGGTGCTTAACTCGCTTTCCGGGATTGAAGATCCAAGCCGACTAGTGGACACCATCTGTGCTCATTTATCGCTAAAAATTGGCGATAAACAGGAGCTTTTAGAGATGGATCGGGTGCGCGATCGTATTGAGCATCTGATGGCCTTAATCGAATCTGAAATTGATCTGCTTCAAGTAGAAAAGCGCATCCGCTCTCGTGTTAAAGAGCAGATGGAAAAGACCCAGCGCGAGTACTACTTAAACGAGCAGATGAAAGCCATTCAGAAGGAGATGGGCGAGCTCGACAACGTACCAAATGAAGCCGAAAAGTACGAGAAAGCGATCAAAGAGTCGGGCATGCCACAAGAGGCTGCTGATAAAGCGACTCAAGAGCTGAACAAGCTGAAAATGATGGCTGCTAACTCTGCAGAATCGACCGTCGTGCGCTCCTACCTGGATTGGCTGATAGCGGTCCCTTGGAAAAAGCGTACGCGCGTGAAGCATGATCTTGTGAAAGCGCAAGAAGTGCTTGATGAGGACCATTACGGCCTCGAAGAGGTAAAAGCACGTATCCTTGAGTACTTGGCTGTACAAAAGCGCGTACGCAAGATGAAAGGCCCTGTGCTGTGCCTGGTAGGCCCACCGGGGGTGGGTAAGACCTCGCTGGGCCAATCTATCGCGCGGGCGACCAATCGCAAGTATGTGCGCTTGGCATTGGGCGGAGTGCGGGATGAGTCGGAGATTCGTGGCCATCGACGTACTTATATTGGTTCATTGCCCGGTAAGCTAATGCAGCGCATGAGCCGTGCAGGTGTCAAGAATCCACTGTTCCTGCTGGATGAAGTGGATAAGCTCGGCATGGATCATCGTGGCGACCCAGCCTCAGCACTTTTGGAAGTATTGGATCCTGAGCAAAATAACAGCTTCAGCGATCACTATCTGGAACTGGATTACGACCTTTCAGAGACGCTGTTCATCTGTACGGCCAATTCGATGAATATTCCTGGCCCGCTTTTGGACCGTATGGAAATTATTCGTCTGCCAGGCTATACCGAAGATGAAAAGCTGGCGATTGCCAAGCGTTATCTGTTGCCGAAGCAGCTCGCTGCCAATGGACTGAAGACAGATGAGCTGGCACTTCAGGATGATGCGCTGCTGGAGCTTATTCGCTACTACTCGCGTGAAGCGGGGGTGCGTGAACTTGAACGCCAGATTGCTAAAGTCTGCCGTAAAGTGCTTCGCGAGCGCTTGGAGCGTAAAGACCTCGAAGAGACGCAAACCCTTTCTGCTGAGCAAATTGAAGCCTATGCCGGCGTACGACGTTACAGCTACGGGCTGGCTGAGCAGGACGACCAGATTGGCCGTGTAACAGGGCTTGCGTGGACATCAGTCGGTGGAGAGCTTCTCAGCATTGAGTCTGTGGTGACGCCAGGTAAAGGGCGAATTAACAAAACGGGCTCGCTCGGCGATGTAATGAAAGAGTCCGTTAGTGCCGCGCAAACCGTTGTTAAGGCGCGTGCTCACGGGTTCGGTATTGACCCTGTGCGTTTTGAGAATGAAGACCTGCATATCCATGTGCCAGAAGGGGCTACGCCTAAAGATGGCCCCAGCGCTGGTGTCGCGATGGTAACGGCTATGGTGTCGGCCTATACGCAGCGTGCAGTGCGCTGTGATGTGGCGATGACCGGTGAAGTTAACCTTCGGGGCGAGGTGTTGCCGATAGGCGGCCTGAAGGAGAAATTGCTGGCAGCCCGTCGCGGTGGTATAAAGACCGTCTTGATTCCTGAAGAAAATCGTCGTGATCTCAAGGAAGTACCGGAAAATATCAAGGGTGCACTTGATATTCGTCCGGTACGCTGGATAGATGATGTATTGGCGGTGGCGCTAGTGAGCGATGAAAACGATGATGGCACGTCTTTAAAAAGTGCTGAAAAGGGTGCTAAAACATCGTTTACTTCCTCCACCGTAGCCAATACACACTAATATTAAAGCCATTGGTCTTTAATGTTTACTTAAAGAATTTGCCCAAAGCCTTGTGCAGCGGGCATTCCACGGTGTGTTTGCTTGACAGGTGTTTCAAGGCATTGCTATAAAACGCAGCTATGCTTTGAGGTCTTACCTTCTGGTGGCCATGCCGTACAGAGCCATTTTTTTGAAACAGTTAAGGGGTGAAGTGTGAATAAGTCTGAGCTGATTGAAGCCATTGCCGCGTCTGCCGATATTCCTAAAGCAGCGGCAACCCGCGCATTGGATGCCATGGTGGAGTCTGTCACCGATAGCCTCAAAAAAGGTGAAAGCGTTTCACTGGTAGGTTTTGGTACCTTCGCTATTAAAGAGCGTGCTGCGCGTACAGGCCGTAACCCGCAGACGGGCCAGCCTATCGAAATTAAAGCGGCGAAAGTACCTGGCTTCAAAGCAGGCAAGGCGCTGAAAGACGCCGTTAATTAATTGTTCTGTGTTTATGTAATCTAATGGGCGCATCGCATCCGCGATGCGCCCATGTTATTTTTTGGCCTGGTATTTAAGGGGTTATCCGAAAACGATTTCGGGCAACGTGAAGGTTTATTTATATGGCTGTGTTTATCTGAGGCTAGCATGCTGCAAAGTATTCGAAATGGCTCCAGAAGCTGGGGCGCCAAAATTATTATCGGTCTCATGGTGGCTGCCATGGCGCTGTTTGGGGTGGAATCACTGTTTAGTGTGTTTGGCAGCGATCCCAATGAAGTCGCAAGTGTCAATGGCCAGCCCATCATGCGTCAGCAGGTTGAGCTGGAGGTGCAGCGAGCGCTTCGGTCAGGCCAGGTTCCGCCGGAACAAGAGCGTGCGTTGCGCAATGATATGCTGGACCAGTTGATCACCCAGCAACTGCTTACTCAGTACGCTGATGACGGCGGGTTCTACGTCTCCGATGCACAGTTAGACCAAATTATTGTAGGCCTCCCCGAGTTTCATGATCAAAATGGTCATTTCTCGGCCGACATTTTCCGTAACCGGCTAGCGGGTGCAGGCTATTCACCTGTCTCGTTTCGTCAGGACTTGCGCGTCGACATTAAGCGTCAGCATTTGCAGCAAGGCTTGGCATTCAGCGATTTTAGCCTGCCCAGCGAACAGGCTCGTTTGGCCGAGTTACAAAATCAGCAGCGCAGTTTTCGCTATGTGCTGATGAACAACGACGACGTAGATGTTGATATCAATGTCACCGACGAGCAGGTACAGGCTTACTATGATGCCCATCAGGAGCGTTTCGAGCGGCCTGAGCAGGTACGCGTTGAGTATGTGCTGATTGATCGCCAAGCCATGGCTGCTGAAAGTGAAATTGATGAAGAGACGCTTCGCCAGGCGTGGCGTGAACAGAATCAAAATGCAGATCGGCGTATTTCACATATCATGGTGACCTTTGGTGATGAACGTTCCCGTGAAGAAGCACGCAGCATTGCTGACACTGCTTATGATGACCTGGAAGATGGCGAATCCTTTGCTGATACGGTACTCCGCTACTCTGATGACACAGCAAGTGCCGAGGAAGGAGGCGATCTAGGTACGATTTCGCGCGGTATTTTCGGCAATGCATTTGATGAGGCTGCATTCTCTCTTGCTGAAGGCGAAACGTCGCAGGTCGTTGAAGTTGATGGTGCCTTCCACATTCTGCGAGTGACCGATGTTGATGCCCCCTCGTTTGAAGAGCAGCGCGACACTCTGCGTCAAAACGTGGCGTTAGGAGAAGTTAACGATACGTTTAACGCTAACGTCCAGCAGCTGATTGACCAGAGCTTTGCTGCGGACGATTTGCAAAGCGTCGCTGATGATATTGGTTTAACGTTGACGCAGACCGATTGGCTCGCGCGTGGTGAAGGCGAAGGCGTTCTTTCGGAGCCGGGCGTGCTGGATGAAGCCTTCAGCGAAGAGGTGCTGACTGATGGCTATAACAGTGAAGTGATTGAGCTCGACGATGATCGACGCTTGGTCTTGCGTGTGGCCGAACACCGTGAAGCGACGTTGATAAGCCTGGATGACGTTCGCGATGAGGTAGAGCAGTCCGTTGCCGCCCAGCAGCGTCAACAAGCCATGCTTGAGCAGGCTCAAGCAATGACAGCTTCGCTTAATGCGGGTGAGACGCTCGACGTCAATTGGCTTGAAGCCACTAACGTTAGTCGTCAGCAGAATAGTTCTTTGCCTCAAGGGTTGGTGTCGGAAGTCTTCCGTATGCCGAATCCGGATGAAGGTGAAAGCCAGTACCGGGCTGTTACGCTGTCGCAAGATGTTGCGGTCATCGCGTTGGATGACGTATCGGCAGGCGAAGATAATGATCAAATAGCGGGTTTTGTCGCGCAAATGGCTGAGCAGTTAAGAGCCCAAGCAGTGATCCAGGGCTTGATTGACACCCTGTATCAGGATGCGGATATCAAGCGCTAACGTTTCAGGTATGAATAAAAAAGCCGATCATCGATTGATCGGCTTTTTTGTGTTTGCTGAAGGCAGTTACGCCGCGGGCGGCGTGGCCAAGGAGAATTGACGTAGCTTGGGTTCAGGGCGGTCAGACTCCTCGATAATCACGTCCCAGCCGTGCTGGTCATCCCAGTCACCCAGTACAAAGCGTTTGGCGGGTACGTCCTCCACCGTAAGATCATGAACCTTAGGGCGGTGCGTATGGCCATGGATCATGGTGGCAACGCCATAGCGCTCCATTAGTTGCACGACTTCAGCATGGGTCACGTCCATAATCGCTTCGGCTTTGTTGGCGTTGGCATCACCTGATTGCAGGCGTAGGCTTTTGGCAAGCTCCAGGCGCTGCTCAAGAGGCAGCGCTAGAATCTGTGCTTGCCATTCAGGATTGCGCGACTGCTGCCTGAATGCCATATAGGCGTCATCCTGGGTGCACAGGCTGTCGCCATGCAGCAGCACAAGCGGCACACCTTCCAACTCCACTTCCTGCACATCGGAGAGAAGTGTTGCCTGGCAGGCATTAACAAACCGGTCGCCCAGCAGAAAGTCACGATTACCATGGGACAGATAAATAGCTGTGCCGTCATCGCTCAGCTTGTGTAACCGCTGGATGACCTCAAGCGCCACGGCGCTAAGGGGATGCTGAGTGTCGAGTAAGTCATCGCCAATCCACGCATCAAAAAGATCACCCAAAATATAAAGGGCGCTTGCGCCCTGGGCGGTTTGTTCTAGATAGCGATAAAACCCCTGATTGATCTCAGGGGTGTCGCTGCTTAAGTGCATGTCAGCTACAAGCAGTGTGCGCATGATGCTCCCGAAGAGTTATTCTGCTTCTTTTACATAAGCACGCTCAATGATCACATCTTCCGCAGGCACATCCGCATGCATGCCACGGCGGGTTGTGCTCACACCCTTAATGGCATTGACCACGTCCATACCATCAACTACTTCACCAAAAACGGCGTAACCCCAACCTTGAAGACTTTTTCCGCTGTGATCTAAAAAGCCGTTGTCGCCAACATTAATAAAAAACTGGCCAGTCGCCGAATGGGGGTCTTGCGTTCGAGCCATGGCAAGCGTGCCGATGGTGTTCTTTAAGCCATTATCCGCTTCATTCTCGATTGAATCACGTGTCGGCTTTTGGTTGAAGTCCTGATCAAAGCCACCGCCTTGCACCATAAACCCGTCAATGACGCGGTGAAACAGTGTGCCATCGTAAAATCCATCACGAACATACTGCTCGAAGTTAGCCGCTGTTACCGGCGCTTTTTCATGATTAAGCGCGATAGTAATGTCACCGTGGTTTGTCTGTAATACGATCATGAATAAATTCCTGTTCAATGAAGACGTTCGCCTTGGCGCTGTGCATCGGCGTCACGCTATAATAGCGGTTTTGCTTGGCACCGCGAAGCGCTAACCTGATAGCGTAAGCAGAGGTTGCTTGGCACGCCATCCACCACGAGGTTTTCAACACCACCATGACCAACGAGACCACCCCAGCGCCGAACTTCATTCGCAACCAAGTACGCGACGAGATCGAGGGCGGCCAGGTCACAAAAATCGTGACGCGTTTCCCCCCAGAGCCGAACGGTTTTCTGCACATCGGCCACGCAAAGTCGATCTGCTTAAATTTCGGATTGGCGGAGCAAATGGGTGGTGAGTGTCATCTGCGTTTTGACGACACCAACCCGGCGAAAGAAGAGCAGGCTTATATTGATGCCATCAAAGAAGACGTCAGTTGGTTAGGTTTTAGCTGGGCGGGGCCCGTTCGTTTTGCTTCTGACTACTTTGACCAGCTTTATGCCTGGGCACAGCATTTAATTCGCGAAGGCAAAGCCTACGTGGATGATCTCTCTCCCGATGAGATTCGTGAGTATCGCGGTACGTTAACGGCTCCTGGTAAGCCAAGCCCTTATCGCGAACGTAGCGTTGAGGAGAACCTGGATTTGCTGGAGCGTATGCGCGTTGGCGAATTTGGCGAAAGTGAAAAAGTGCTGCGTGCCAAAATCGATATGGCATCACCTAATATCAACTTGCGTGATCCCATCTTGTATCGCATTCGTCATGCGAATCATCACCAAACCGGCGATAAATGGAAAATTTATCCTTCCTACGACTTCACTCATGGGCAGTCGGATGCGATTGAAGGTATCACCCACTCAATCTGTACGCTGGAATTTGAAGACCACCGTCCGCTATATGAGTGGTTCCTGAATAATCTCCCGGTTCCCGCTAAACCACGTCAGATTGAGTTTGCTCGCTTAAACCTGGATTACACGCTGACCTCTAAACGCAAATTGAAACTGTTGGTGGACGAGCAGATCGTAGACGGCTGGGATGACCCACGGATGCCGACGATTTCCGGCATGCGCCGCCGTGGTTATACCGCCGCTTCTATTCGTAAATTCTGCGAAATGATCGGCGTGACGCGTGCTGATGGCGGGCTTGTCGATATCGCCATGCTGACCCACGCTATTCGCTCGGACCTTGAAGATAACGCGCCGCGTGCCATGTGCGTGCTGAAACCGCTCAAGGTCGTACTGACTAATGTGGCAGAAGACCACGAGGAAGTGTACGACGTGCCGGGACACCCCGCGCGTGACGACATGCCGATGCGTAAGGTACCGTTTGGTCGCGAGCTGTACATTGACCAGGATGACTTCATGGAAGATGCACCCAAGAAGTTCTTCCGCTTGGCGCCAGGCAAGGAAGTTCGCTTGCGCAACAGCTACGTCATCCGGTGTGACGAGGTGATCAAGAACGACGCCGGTGAAGTGGTTGAGCTGCACTGTTCGGTGGACTTCGACACGCTCGGCAAAAACCCGGAAGGGCGCAAGGTGAAAGGCGTGGTTCACTGGGTCAGCGCCACTCACGGTGTGCCCATAGAAGTGCGTCTGTATGACAATCTGTTCATGGTCGAGCAACCGGACCGTGACAAGGATGTCGATTTCCTTGAGCACCTGAACCCAGAATCATTGGTCATCTGCCAAGCAATCGGCGAGCCAAGTCTGGCCGAAGCCGTGCCGGAAGATCGTTTCCAGTTTGAACGCATGGGTTACTTCTGTGCTGACCGTCATCTCTCCAAGCCGGGGCAACTGGTGTTTAACCGTACCGTAGGGTTGAAAGATAGCTGGGCGAAAATCAAACAGAAAGGTTAAGGATCGTCATATGCAAATTTACAATACGCTGACGCGTCGCAAGGAGCCATTTACGCCGCTGGTCGCGGGTAAGGTAAGCATGTATGTCTGCGGCATGACGGTGTATGACTATTGTCACCTTGGCCACGCCCGTGTCATGGTCGCATTTGATGTCATTACTCGCTATTTGCGCCACCGTGGCTATGACGTTACCTACGTGCGTAACATCACCGATATCGACGATAAAATCCTTAAGCGTGCTGAGGAGAATGGTGAAAGCATTACGGCGCTAACCGAGCGCATGATTGATGCCATGCATGAAGACGAAGCGCGGATGAACGTGCTGCCACCCAGCCAAGAGCCCCGTGCAACGGGGCATGTTGGGGATATCGTCGGCATGATCGAAACGTTGATCGAAAAAGGTTTTGCCTATCCTGCCGGAAATGGCGATGTGTACTACCGAGTGCGCAAATTCGCCACGTACGGCAAGCTCAATAACCGCCAGCTAGACGATATGCGTTCAGGTGCGCGGGTTGATGTGGATGTTCATAAAGAAGATCCGCTTGATTTTGTGCTTTGGAAAGCGGCAAAACCGGGTGAGGCGCACTGGTCATCACCCTGGGGCGATGGCCGTCCTGGCTGGCATATCGAGTGTTCGGCCATGTCGACCTGCTGTTTGGGGGATACCTTTGATATTCACGGTGGCGGGCCCGATTTGACCTTCCCGCACCACGAAAACGAAATTGCTCAGTCAGAAGCCGCGACGGGGAAAACCTACGTTAACACCTGGATGCATGCGGGCGCTGTCCGTGTGGATCAGGAAAAGATGTCGAAGTCGCTAGGCAACTTCTTCACCATTCGAGACGTATTGGCCGAGCATGATCCGGAAGTGGTGCGTTACCTGTTGGTCGCCAGCCATTACCGGAGTGCGATTAACTACTCGGTTGATTCCCTCGTAGAGGCGCGTAAATCGTTAACGCGCCTTTATACCGCGCTGGATGGCGTCGACACTGCGGCTCAAATGGATGAAGCCGCTAGTCCTTATCGTGACCGCTTCACCCAGGTCATGGACGATGACTTCAATACCCCGGAGGCGCTCGCTGTACTATTTGAGTTGGCGCGAGAGGTTAATCGTGCCAAAAGCGATACACCTGAAAAGGCCGTGGGGCTGGCTGGTGAATTAAAACAGCTCGCTGGTGTGTTGGGGCTTCTCACGCAAACGCCCGCTGCGTTTTTAAAAGGCTCTCAGTCGCAAGGGGTAGCGCTTAGCGAAACGGCTATCCAGGAAAAAATTGCCCAGCGTCAGGCAGCGAAAGCGAATAAGGATTTTGCTCAGGCAGATGCCGTTCGTGATGAGTTGGCGGCGCTAGGTATCGTGTTAAAAGACTCACGTGAAGGAACTACGTGGGTCATTGAATCTCCTTAGCAAGAGCCGGTGTGCCAGGCGTCGCTATAGCGGCGTCTGGCAGCCACTCAAATGCCACTTATACTAGTAATGCCTCCCCTCACTAAAAGACGTCTACTAAAGGATTGCCAAGATGCGCTTTACTATCAAATCTCTGCTATCTGTCGCTGCCCTGTCGTTGACAACATTAAGCCAAGCGAATGCCAATGAGCCCGTTGTCGTTGCCTCCAAAATCGACACGGAAGGGGCGGTGCTGGGTGAGTTAATCATTCAGACGCTAGAGCGCAACGGCATACCAACGCAAGACCGCCTTCAACTGGGTGCTACGAATGTGGTGCGTACCGCGCTAACTGCTGGAGAAATTGATCTATATCCTGAATACACCGGAAACGGTGCTTTCTTTTTCGATATGGCGGATAGCGATGTATGGAAAGATGCTGACCAGGCACATCAAACCGTACGTGAGTTGGATGCGCAAAATGGGTTGGTATGGCTAACGCCCGCGAGCGCGAATAATACCTGGGCCATGAGTATTCGTCAGGATGTTGCAGATGAGCATAATTTGAAAACACTGGATGATCTTACTGCTTATATTGCCGATGGCGGTGATTTCAAGTTTGCGGCCAGTGCAGAGTTCGTTGAATCCGCTCAGGCGTTACCCGCTTTTCAAGATGCGTACGGATTTGAGTTAACGGATGAACAACTGCTGGTGCTTTCAGGCGGTAATACAGCGGCTACAATGCGTGCCGCGGCTCAACAAACCAGTGGCGTTAACGCAGCGATGACCTATGGAACGGATGGCGGCTTAAGTGCCCTGGGCCTGGTGGTATTGGAAGATTCGAAAGGCGTTCAACCTGTCTATCAGCCCGCACCGGTCGTACGAGAAAGTATTCTTGAAGCCTATCCGGATATCGAGCCGCTGCTTCATGATGTATTTACAACCCTGGACGAGGTAACGCTGCAAGCGCTTAACGCGGATGTAGCCGTTAACGGTTTATCGGCAAGTCAGGTCGCTAACGACTATCTCGACCGTTTGGATAACTAATAAATGTCGCTTTTGGATGCGCTGCCCACGCCTCGCTTGGGGCGTGGTGGTTACCCTAATGCTGTTTTAATCAGTTTAAGTGTGGTGATGCTGGCAGCGGTTTGGGGGGTGGATACCGTCAGCGTTGCACCTAACCGAATTGTGCAAGGAGAGGGTGTTAACGTTCAGGGCGCCTTCGGCTGGCCCGGTGCTGTGCTTGTCTCATTACTGGTCATTGCGTTGGGAAGCCTGGCGTATCAGCCCAGCCGTACCCACTATTGGGCGGCCTTGGGCGTAGTGGTATTACTACTGACGCTGATGCCGTTTGGATTAATGGTCGCCAGCCACTTTTTAATAGACCCAGAGCTTCCTCAAGCGCGATTAGGCATCGGGGGCGGTTATTGGGTTGTCTTGTTTATCTCATTGTTAGGTATCGTTGAACTACGCCTGCGGCTTGGTTTAAAACGTTTATGGCCGGTTCTCATATTGTCAGGCGTTGGACTGATTTGGTGGCTTTGCGCGTGGCTCTGGTTAAGCGACTTGGCTCTGGTTCAGGAATTTAAAGCGCGTGATCATCAATTCATACAGGCGATCAGGCAGCATATTTTCCTGGTGAGCACCGCTGTGAGTATGAGTGTGGTAATGGGCACGCTGCTTGCCCTGTTGATGCGTCGCTTTGCCAGGCTGCAAAAGGTTGCTTTTGCGCTGCTTAATTTCCTCCAAACCATCCCTAGCCTGGCACTCTTTGGCCTTTTGCTGGCGCCGCTGGCGTGGCTTGCCGCCAATGTGCCTTTCCTGGCTAAGGTTGGGGTGAGTGGAATTGGTAATACGCCCGCGCTGATTGCGCTGGTGGCTTATAGCCTGCTGCCCATGGTGCGTAATACCTACACTGCCTTGGAAGAGGTCAGTCCGGATACTCTGGAAGCCGCAAGCGCCATGGGCATGCACCGTATTCAGCGGTTTTGGCAGGTTCGCCTGCCCTTGGCGCTGCCTGTGCTGTTGGAGGGTGTGCGCATTACGACGGTTCAAGCCATTGGGCTCACGGCAGTAGCGGCTTTGATTGGCGCAGGGGGCTTAGGTACCTTCATCTTTCAAGGGCTAGGCCAGGCCGCCATGGACATGGTGCTGCTGGGTGCACTGCCCATTTTGATATTAGCTTTGTTAGTGGATGCGGGCTTGGGTGCCTTGGCAGAAGCACTGCGCCCAGGAGGCGTCCAATGATCGAACTTTCTCACGTCTCAAAGCGTTTCGGTGCTGAAACGGCAGTTGATGCCATTAATCTAAAGGTGGAAAAAGGCCAGTTTTGTGCGCTGGTAGGTACCTCTGGCTGTGGCAAGTCGACTACGTTGCGCATGATCAATCGCTTAATCGAAAAAAGTGATGGTGAAATTACTCTGGATGGCCAGGCCATTGAAGCGTATGACCCGGTCAAGCTGCGCCGCCGGATCGGATATGTGATTCAAAGCACGGGGCTATTCCCTCACTGGACGGTTGCTCGCAATATTGGGCTGGTACCACGCCTACTGAAATGGCCTGTGAAAGATATTCAGGCGCGGGTTGAGGAGCTAATGGGCTTGCTTGGCTTGCCCGTTGCTGAGTTCGCACATAAGTATCCGCATCAGCTTTCTGGTGGGCAGGCTCAGCGCGTAGGTGTTGCCCGAGCCCTGGCGGCTGATCCGGATATTTTATTAATGGATGAGCCTTTTGGCGCACTGGACCCTATCACGCGCGTCAAATTGCAGGATGAGCTGGCAGGCCTTCAGGCACGGTTACATAAAACCGTTGTGTTTGTCACACATGATATGGATGAAGCGCTTAAGCTGGCTAATCATCTTGTCGTGATGCGCGATGGCCATATCGTGCAGCAGGGGACACCGCTTTCACTATTACAGCACCCCAAGGACCCTTTTGTTGAATCGCTTTTGGGTGGGCTTGAGCGTGGTTTAAAGCAAGCGGCCTTAACGCGAGTCAAGGACCACATGTCTTCGATGGGCCCAACGTTGCCCTCGCAGTTTCGTATACCCGCTGACTTTTCGTTGCGCCAAGCGCTTTCCATGATGCTGCGCGACCATACGGATCGTCTTGCCGTGGTCGATCAGCAGGATGTTCCAATTGGCGAGCTTTCTCTGCGTAAGATAGTAAAAGAGGCCCAGTTGGAAAAAGGAAGCATGCGTGAAGCCTGATGTGAAGCGTGTGATCCGTTCGACCCAAGCCACCGCAATGACGGCCTGGTTGTGGCCATTCTTATGGGGCACGCTGTTGGCTATCTGTATCGTGGGAATACCGCACGCTCAGGGTATCTTTCAATGGATAGAGCCGGATGTTCGGCAGGTTATCTATCAACGTACGCCTTTTTATGTGTTGCTTGAACGCCATGTACTGGTCGTTGGAGTTGCCGCGGTTGTTACCATAAGCCTGGGTGTTGGCGCAGGTATTGCGGTAACGCGTCGAAAAGGGCAGGATTTTTTGCCGTTAGTGTCGCAACTTGCATCACTTGGACAAACGTTTCCCCCCGTGGCGGTATTGGCCTTAGCCGTGCCGGTACTGGGTTTTGGCACCTTGCCCATTATTGTGGCGTTAATGCTTTATGGTCTGCTGCCGATTGTACGCAATACCCTGGCAGGGCTTCAGGATGTTGATAAGGACATTAAAACCGCAGCCCGTGCAGTGGGGCTAACGCCCCTTCAGGTGCTTTACCAGGTAGAGCTGCCTTTGGCTGCGCCCGTCATATTGGCGGGTATTCGTACCTCGGTGACTATCAATATTGCGACCGCTGCACTCGGTGCCACGGTGGGTGCCAGCAACCTGGGGGACCCGATCATTGCCGGCATTATTAATAACAATATGGCTTACGTCCTTCAGGGGGCCTTGGTGATTGCGCTTCTGGCGCTTACGGTTGATAGCATGTTTGATGCACTTCAAACCAGGCTGCGCTTACGACTCTCTTCTTCCTAACGCCTTGCTTCTAGGGTCTGTCTGAAAAGTCGACGAGCGAAGACAAGACAAGGCAAAAATTGGCGAAAAAACGGAGTTTACATGTGTAAATGAGTATTTTGAGCCAATTTTTAACGCCGTATTGTCGAGCGCAGACACTTTTCAGACAGAGCCTAAACCGCCATCTCCTTGAACCGTTCCAGATTATCTTGTCGTCGTTGGTCTCTTCGTCTTAAGTGGTATGCCTAAAGTTCTTGTGCTGCGTTACTGTCGTAGTCGTTGCGTTGACTGAAACCAGATAAATCCACTGGCATAAACAGTCATCTCCGACAATACTGCCTTCAAAAGAGGCATAACAAGGACAATAATGATGATTCGCTACGTACACCAGCCGACGTTTCTGACGGGCGATGAGCTTTCCATCTCCACCTTCAGCTTGCTCGACCCTGAAGGCGAACTTTATAGCGGTGCCGAAGCGCCTGCGCTAGAGCGTGAACACGCACGCAGGCTCTACCAGGCCATGCTATCCACTCGTATTCTTGACGAACGTATGATGGCCGCACAGCGCCAGGGGCGGCTTAGCTTCTACATGCAGTGCGTAGGAGAAGAAGCGGCGGTGGTGGGCGCCACCGCCGCCCTGGACGATGCGGATATGATCATGGCGCAATACCGTGAGCAGGGTGCACTGATGTATCGCGGTTTTTCCATTGATGAGTTTATGAACCAGCTATTCGGCAATGAGCTGGATTATGGCAAGGGCCGCCAAATGCCGATTCACTATGGCTCGCGTAAACTTCACTACATGACGATTTCGTCACCCTTGGCGACCCAAATCCCCCAGGCAACCGGCTATGCCTACGGTCAAAAACTCGCAGGCGATGGGCAGTGTACGTTGACCTTTTTTGGCGAAGGCGCAGCGTCAGAGGGCGACTTTCATGCGGCGCTTAATATGGCCTCTGTCCATAAAGTGCCCGTCATCTTTTTCTGCCGTAATAATGGCTATGCCATTTCCACTCCTGCCGTTGAGCAGTTTGCCGCGGATGGCATTGCACCGCGTGCGTTTGGTTATCACATGCACGTTATTCGTGTAGATGGCAACGATGTACTTGCCGTATATGAAGCCACTCGGCAGGCGCGCAAACTGGCGGTTGAGCATAATCACCCGGTGCTGATTGAGGCGATGACGTATCGCCTTGCCGCTCACTCATCCTCTGATGATCCTTCTGGCTATCGCTTAAAAAGCGAAGAAGAGACATGGCGCCTCAAGGACCCCGTGCTGCGAATGCAAAAATGGATGTTGAAAAAAGGTTGGTGGAGCGAAGAGGAGGAAACCCAGCAGCAGGAATCACTGCGCCGTGATGTGCTTGAAACCATGAAGCGTGCTGAAAAGCGGCCTCCACCCTCATTGGATAGCCTGGTGAGTGATGTTTATGCTGATGTAACCCCAGCGCTTCAGCGTCAATTCGACCAACTTAAAAGCCATATTCGTCGCTACCCTGAGGCCTACCCCCAAGGCTCCCGGTCGTTAGACTTGACCGTGAAGACGCCCACTGACTCTAAAGGGGAGGCGTAACATGCCCACGATGAACATGTTGCAGGCCATTAATAATGCGCTGGATATCGCCATGGCCGAGGATGAAAAGGTCATTTGCTTTGGTGAGGACGTCGGCATTTTCGGTGGTGTGTTTCGCGCCACCAGCCATCTACAGGAAAAATACGGTAAAGCGCGGTGTTTTAATACGCCCCTGGTAGAGCAAGGCATTATTGGCTTTGCCAACGGTTTGGCAGCACAGGGTTCGGTGCCTGTCGCCGAGATCCAGTTTGCCGACTATATCTTTCCCGCGTTTGACCAGATTGTTAACGAAACGGCCAAATATCGTTATCGTTCAGGCGACTTGTTTAACGTCGGCGGACTAACGATCCGTACCCCGTATGGTGGGGGGATATCCGGTGGGCTTTATCACTCTCAGTCTCCGGAAGCCTACTTTACCCATACGCCAGGGATAAAAGTGGTGGTGCCGCGTAATCCCTACCAGGCAAAAGGCCTGTTGCTGGCTTCCATCCGCGATCCAGATCCGGTGCTTTTTTTAGAACCCAAGCGTCTTTACCGCGCTTCAGTGGGCGAGGTGCCGGAAGAGGATTATCAGCTGCAGATAGGTGAAGCAGACATCATCAAAGAGGGCAGCGATATTACCCTGGTAGGATGGGGCGCCCAGATGGAAGTAATTGAGAAAGCAGTAGAGCTTGCTGAAGCGCAAGGCATTGCCTGCGAAGTGATTGACCTGCGCTCCCTGCTTCCCTGGGATGCCGATACCGTTGCTGAGTCTGTACTGAAAACAGGTCGGCTCGTCGTCAGCCATGAAGCACCGCTAACCGGAGGTTTTGCCGGCGAAATAGCAGCGACCATTCAAGAGCGTTGTTTTCTCTATCTCGAATCGCCGATAAAGCGGGTGACCGGGCTGGATACTCCTTTCCCCTTGGTATTGGAAAAAGAGTATTTTCCCGATCATTTGAAGATTTTTGAAGCGATTCGTGAAAGCGTTAATTTCTAGCGCCCAAGGAGAAGAGCAATGAGCGATTTTAAATTGCCAGATATTGGCGAAGGCATCGTTGAGTGTGAAGTCGTGGAGTGGCGGGTTGCGGAAGGTGATCATATCGAGGAAGACCAGCCCATCGTTGAGGTAATGACCGACAAAGCGCTGGTGGAAATCACCGCCCCTGAAGCGGGTGTGGTAACACGGCTTTATGTGCCACAAGGGCAAATTGCCAAAGTGCATGCTCCACTCTACGCCTACCAGGGCTTGGATGAGAACGAAGGGGAAGGAGGCCGCTCTGTTTCGCATCATGCATCGTCAATAAGCGAGCTACCGGATGTGCCGGATGACGCTGTTGAGTTACCCGTCGCTACGCCGCCCAGTAACCCAACTGCACAGGGAGCTTATGGCAAAGTGCCCGCGAGCCCGGCGGTAAGGCGGCTAGTACGAGAGCATGGGTTAACAATTACCGAGGTGGCTGGTAGTGGCAAAGAGGGGCGAGTGCTTAAGGAAGACGTGCTGGCGCATATTCACCACAACGAGGTAGAGACATCGCCAGCGCCTACTATCGGTGAGACGCACAACCCAGAGCAGGACGCGCCACGTATAGAGCCCTTACGCGGCGTGCGTGCCGTGATGGCAAAACGCATGGTTGCCTCTGCAACGACTATTCCGCATTTTCACTATGGCGAAGAGCTTGATGTTACTGAGCTATTGGCGCTCCGCGAGCGGCTAAAGCCTCAGGCAGATGCTCAAGGGCAGCGCCTTACGCTGATGCCCTTTTTTATGAAGGCGTTAGCACTCGCCTTGGCCGAAACGCCGATACTTAATGCGCAACTCAATGAAGCCGGTGACGAGCTTCACTACTATCCTCAGTGCAATATTGGTATGGCGGTAGATAGCAAAACCGGATTATTAGTGCCCAATGTTAAAGGCGTTGAGCGTTTGACGTTGCTTGATATCGCTCGTGAAGTGGGCCGCTTGACCGTTGCTGCACGTGAAGGCCGTGTCGACCAGGCTGATCTAAAGGGAGGGACGATCAGTATTTCCAATATCGGTGCCCTAGGGGGGACTTATGCCACGCCTATTATTAATGCCCCCGAAGCGGCTATTGTTGCGATAGGCAAAACGCAGTGGCTGCCGCGTTTTGATGAGCAAGGCGCCGTTCAGCGCCGCGCCATTATGACAATTACCTGGGCAGGAGATCATCGGTTTATTGATGGCGGCACCATTGCGCGCTTTTGTAATACATGGAAAGGCTTTTTGGAAGCGCCTGAAACAATGCTGCTTTATTTGGGATAAATGCACGTTTAGGACACAAGATGCCGCAGGCGCCGTTACAGCAATTTTATATACCTGAAGAGCAGTCGGTCTATCTGCTGAGCCATAATGATGCTCAAAAGCTTAAAGACTGGGTAGCGCTCTGCCAAGCCCAGCTTAGTCAGCTTGGGTATCAGGGTATTGAGCTGATTGGCAAAGGCGCCTACGGTTTTGTGTTTTCTGGCAGTGTGCCCAGTGGCGATACGCTGGCGCACTACGTGTTCAAATTTTCTCGCATTACGCTGCCTACACACTTACAGGAACGTCTCGAAGAAGAGGCGTTTATGCTGGATCAAGTGTCTCATGCTCGCATTCCCAAGTTAATCACCTACCAGCGCGCAAGAGGTCAGTCGATTTTAGTCATGGAGCGCGCACCCGGTTGGAATCTGGAGCAGATATCCCTCAAAAGAGGACGTTTGTCACCACGCTTGATTATGCGTATAGCGCGTCAGCTTGTTGATATTTTAATCGCGCTTCGCCGCGACGCTGGGGCCCATGGCCGGCCAGTGGTACATGGTGATATCAAACCCTCCAACCTGGTCTTCGACCCTGACACGGAGTCTATTGCACTGATTGATTGGGGATCGTCTGTTTTTGCTCAATTGGATGCTCAACTACAGTTCGTTGGGGCGAATGTGATGGAGCTGATGTCCGATAACCTACAGCAAACCAATGCACGTTTGGGTGACGTCTATTTTATTGGTGAAGAGCAGCTAAACGGTGCGCTCTCTTCGCCACGTTTTGATGAACAGGGCGTGGCGGGCACGTTGTATGCGCTGGCATCAGCACAGTCGTGCCGGTTTGGTCATCGCGCTATTCCCGCAAGCTCCCTGGGGTTGCCTATGGAATTTGCCCGTACATTGGATGGTATGCTGGACCCCGACCCGCAGGTTCGCCTTACTGCAGGCAGTTACTTTATCGACACAATGCCGCGCATGGCAAACGTGGTAATGCTTGATTTTCCCCCCAGCCCCGAGGCGCCTCTTGTGCCCGTATGGGTTCGCCCTGTGCAGCAGGAAATTGATACCGTGGTGTATAGCTCTCGCAAGGCGTTTCTGCGAGAAGCCAGCGTTGAGGAAACGCTTAACGAGGTTAACGATGTACAGCTGGACCGTTACTATAAACAGTTTATGCAGGGGATGGGGGAGACAGAAAAAGCGTTTTTAGCCTCGGTAAGTCGGCTGGGTAAATATCCGGTAGTAGGAGGGCTGGCCGTACGTTGGGAGCGCGAAGGGGTATATATTGATTCTTCCCTTAACTTGCATGACCCAGACGTGAAGCCCGCCTTTATTGAAGCTGTTAATAATACGGTTCACTTGGCGCGCGCCATTCATCGCCAAGGCGTTTTCAAAAGCTGCTTATTTAATGCGCGCCAAACGCTGCATATAGAGCGGGAAACGGAGCGTGAGCCGTTTTACTGCCAGCCTGATATGGCGATTAACTACGAAATGAGCGCGGTGCCAGAGCTGGAGGATCGGAGCCGCCAGCATAGTTATTTTGAAGATGGGCCCGATCCGGAAGAGCTGTTGATATTGCCCTCCGAGATTATGACGATCCTGCAGCAACTTAACGATATTCATCATACCGGAATGATTATTTTCGAGGCGCTCCCTCAGCATCTTAAAATACACAGTTATTACCGACTGCTTGACCCCGCAAGGGAGCGCGAGTTTCAAACATTGCTTACCCATATTTTAGGCGCGGTTAACCAGATCCAGGGGTTGGGCGTTTCTGGTTTTATGAAGATGCCCTATAAAGACACCCGCTTTTTTACCCATCTGGAGCGGCAGCCCGAGCGCTACTACCCACAAAACCCACGAGAACACGTTAAAAACATAAAAGCCTGCTGATCTCTTACGGATAGACATCAGCAGGCTTAAAGTGGCGTCAAACAGTGGTCTAAAAAGAAGACCTGTTGGCTTGCAGCCATGTGATCAGCTGTTCAACCAGAGTGTCGCTTGCGCGGCCAAAGGCGTCGACCACTGAAGATATATCAACATCGGTTGCCTGACTGGTCGTGGTAAACGTGCGGTAAGCAATAGGCATTCGGTCATGGGTGTTTACAAGCTGGACATCGAGCTGAATAACGGCATTAGGGCGCCCATTTTCATACTCACTTTGAAAACTACGCAGTGAGCTGAGTAGCTGCAGCTGAGAGGGCAGTTGATCGGTCCCGACATTGCCAAAGAGCTGACTTTGCTGCAAACCTTCTATTAACCGTGATTGAACGAGAGCGGGGGTATCTTCATACCAGCGAGCGCCTTCATACACATTAACGATATTTTTTTCCGGATAGACCACTATGCGATTACCGCTCAGCAGGTATCCGGCTTCTGGCGTAGCAATGCCCAATGTTTCAGTCGCTGCATTGGAGGGCATGTTTATGTCAGGCACGTTAGTGGAGGGGAGGCGATAAAGCGTCGCCGGGTCGTTTTTAGGGACGATGGAGCACCCAGCGCTCAACAAGAGTACGGATACAGTGAGTACGGCAAAAACAGGGCGTAAGTTCATGGGCTAAACTCCTTTATCTGGTCCCGGCCCAACAAGAATTCAATTGGGTTTTCATCCAGCTCACGGGCGATACGATCCAATGAGTTAAGCGTTGAACGCAAGGAAGAAAGCGCAGGACCAATATCGCGGGTGCCTTGCAAGGTACTATCAACTGCGTCAGCATTTTGCTCTATCAGTTGCTCCATCCGCTGCGCTGCGCGGGCGATATCCTGGCTGGCATTGGCAGCATTTTGCATAACGTTTTGTCCATCTTGTTCGAGCAGCTGGGTAACTTGCTCACTCAGTACGTTAATACTGGCCATCGTGGTGGTCGCTTGGCGTGATGCAGTGCCTAATAGGGCTAAGTTCTCTTCAAACGCTTCACGCTGTGACGCTATCATTTCGGTAATTTGGTCTATATTCGTCAGTACGTTACTTGCATTCTGACGATTACTATCATCGAAGAGGTTATTCACATTGGCCAAAATTGAATTAACGTTATCAACCACTTCTTTACCCTCTTCTAAAAAAGTGGAGAGCGGGGAAGGGTCTGCATGAATAACGGGTATTTCATCACCCGCATGATCAATTAACGCAGGACTATCCGGTGTTCCACCGTAGAGCTGTATCGACATGCTGCCAGTAATACTCGCAAACGCTAGCTGCGCGTGAGTATCTTCTTTGACGGGGGTATCTTTTTCGACACGAATTTTGGCAATAACCTGACGAGGATCTGCAGGGTTGAGATTCAGCGTTGTTACATCGCCTACTCTGATGCCGTTATATTGCACTGCACTTCCTACTGTCAGCCCGCTAACGCTGCGTTCAAACAAGACACGGTACGTTTGATAGTCGCGCTGACCCGCTGCATGGCTGATCCAGAGCGTAAATAGCAGAGCCGCTGCCGCCGTTATTACTGTAAATAAACCAATTAGAACGTGATGAGCGCGTGTTTCCATGTGCTACTCACTCCTTAGCTGACGATCATTTGAGTGGGCGGTCTTGTTGGCGGCTCTGCCACGAGGCCCGTTAAAGTAGTTCTGAACCCATTCATCATCCGTCCGGGCAACATTTTGAATGGTATCCGTTACTAAAACACGTTTCTGAGAAAGTACGGCCACTCTATCGCAAGCGGCATAAAGTGTATCCAAGTCGTGTGTTACCAGGAAAACGCTAAAGCCTAGCGCATTACGCAACGTGACCAGCAATTGGTCAAACGCAGCGGCGCCAATAGGGTCCAAGCCTGCAGTAGGTTCATCAAGAAACAGAATGTCAGGGTCTAATGCCAGTGCGCGAGCCAAGGCGGCACGCTTAATCATGCCCCCAGAGAGCGACTCTGGATACTGCAATGCAGCTTCGGGCTCAAGCCCCACCAGCGAGAGTTTTACCCGCGCCAGATATTCCGCATCTTCTCGTGGTAATTTGGCATGCTCAATAATGGGCAGCGCCACATTCTCTTGTAAGCTAAGCGAGCTAAACAGGGCGCCTTGTTGAAAAAGCACGCCAAAGCGTCGCTCAACCTGGCTGCGCTCCTTACTGCTTAGCTGGTTAAGATCATTACCCAATACATTAATTTTGCCTGCATTGGGGCGTTTTAGCCCCACGATACTGCGCAAAAGAACAGATTTCCCCGTGCCTGATCCGCCCACGATTCCGAGAATCTCGCCGTCGAGTAGATCAAGGTCCAGCGATTCATGAACGACGTGGTTACCAAAGCGGTTTTCCAGGCCGCGAACTTCAATCACCGGTCGTCCAGACGAGTGGCTGGGTGATTGGTTTGAGGAGTCAGTAGATTCGCTCACCAGCCCATCTCCATAAAGAACAGAGCGGCAAGTGCATCAATCAAAATAACCATGAAAATGCATTGCACGACACTGGATGTGGTATGAGAACCTACTGATTGTGCACTACCACTAACCTTGAAGCCTTCCAGACAGCCAATGACGGCAATAACAAAGGCGAATATGGGGGCCTTGCTCATCCCTACCAGGAAATTATTCAACGCAACATCTTTTTGCAGTATGTAAAGAAATTGCCCCGTTGATATATCCAAAGCGAGCACTGCGACAAGCGCGCCTCCCATTAAGCCACACATCATTCCTATAAAGGTAAGTAGAGGCAGACTAACGAGAAGCGCTATGATCCGTGGCAGCACTAATAACTCAACAGGATCTAGCCCCTGCGTCTGTAGCGCGTCAATTTCTTCATTGGATTTCATCGACCCCAACTGAGCCGTAAATGCACTGGCAGTTCGGCCTGCCAATAAAATTGCTGCCAACAAAACGCCAAATTCACGTAGAAATGAAAATGCCACCAGGTCAATGGTGTAAACAGTCGCGCCAAATTGTTCGAGAACAGTGGCGCCCAGAAACGCAACGACCGCACCCACCATGAAGGTTAACAAAGCAACAATGGGAACGGCATTAAGGCCGCTTTGCTGTATTTGGGCGACGGTGGCCGTTATTCGCCAACGCTTTGGTTTAAAAGCGACCTGTACCAGTGTCGCGATGACGAGCCCGATGAAGGCCAGCAACTGGCGTTGCTGCGACCATAACCCCGCCATGTGCTCCCCAATACTTGCCAGCGCATCAGTGAGACGGTTGGAACTATGCTGCACGGCTTCGATCGGGGCGTCCATCGCTTCAGCGATACGCTTTAAAAGCGCTTGTTGTTCCAGAGGGAGCTCGCCTGCCCAATCGCTTATTGCGCGAGACTTTTCAATGCCGATCATGCCAACAATGACAGCGGCTCCTGCGGTATCCAGTCGCTCAATACCGGTAAGGGATATATCGTTTGGTTGGGAATAGTTTTGAGCCGCATTTTTTAGCTGCTTGTAATTAGAAAGCGTCCATTCGCCCTGTAATACTAATTTTTCGTCCCGCTTTATAATCCACTCACTTGGCATTTTTGCTCCTAAACGCCGTTGGCTCGCTAAAATATTCACATTACTTTAATCGAACCATCTAGAGAAGCCCTCTCAAAACAACGTATTACTTACTCCTTCGTAATTATACTGTAGCTGATTAATCGCCGTTTAGAGTAGCCAGTTATACGCATGTTATCCATCTTATCTACGAAAACTCTCGCCAAGCTGCATAAGTGCTCAAAAAAACCCGACCTGTTAGAGCGTCCAGAAAGGCGCTCTTTTTAAGCTTGTCCATGACAGGACCTTTCACTTCCGATAAATGAAGTTTGACGTTGGAATCTTTGAGTCGCGCATTGATGGCATCAAGGCTTTCCAGCGCAGAGGCATCAATTAGGTTAACCGCTGAACAAATCAGTACCACATGCTCAAGTTCAGGATGACTGGCCACCAGATTATAAACAGTATCTTCCAGGTAGCGAGCATTGGCAAAGTAGAGGCTTTCATCGATACGTAGCAGTGCCACATGGCTAATGGTTTCTACATTATGGCGGTGGGTATTACGAAAATGTTCGGTATCCGGTACCCGGCCAACCAGTGCACTGTGTGGGCGACTGGTACGGTAAAGAAATAGCGCTATCGATAATGCAACACCGCTCATAATACCGGCTTCAACTCCCTCGACCAGCGTCAATAAAATGGTCACGGCCATTGCGGCAAAATCGCTGCGCGAATAACACCAGGTTTGACGCAGCATGGAAATATCTACCAGCGTTAAAATAGCCACCGTAATGGTGGCGGCCAGGGTGGCAATCGGCAGGTAATAAAGCCAGTCGGTAAATGATAAGGTGATAAGTGCAATGCCCAGAGCCGCAAACGCCCCGGCCGCTGGGGTTTGGGCTCCGGCGTCATAGTTGATCACCGTCCTTGAAAGCCCCCCCGTTACCGGCATTCCGCTGGTAACACCCGCTGCCAGATTGGCGGCTCCCAAGCCGATCAGTTCCTGGTTTGGTGAGATGCGCTGGCGCCGTTTTGCCGCCAGCATTTGGCCCATGGACACGGACTCGACAAAACCTACCAGGCTAATCAGCAGCGCCGGAATTAACAATGCTCGCCATAAGGAGGCGTCCTCCCACGGAAAGCTAAGCGCTGGCAAGCCGCTTGGAATAGCGCCTACTACCTCAACGCCTGCCTCTGTGAGTTGCCAATGCCAGGTAATAAACGTAGTTGTAACGACGGCAAAAACAGGCCCCGCCTTGGTGATTAAGTCAGCAAGCGCGGCAGGAAGGCCCAGTGCGCTAAGCGTTTGCTTCCCATAGCGACGCATGGCAATAAGAAATACCAACGTGCCTGCGCCAATCGCAAATGTGTAGGGGTTAAATTGAGGCAGGTTGGGGAGTAGCGTCATCACACGCTCAGTTAGTGTGAAGCCGCTACTGGAGACGCCTAAGAGACTCCCTAACTGGCTTGCTGCAATGAGTATTCCGGAGGCGGTTAAAAAGCCAGAAATGACCGGATGACTTAAAAAATTACTTAAAAAGCCCATCCGTAGCGCGCCCATCGCGACTAATATAGCGCCAGAAAGTAATGAAAGTACCAAGGCTGCCTGTAAGTAGGCATCAGTGCCTGGCTGCGCTACGGAAGCGAGCGCTGCGCCAGTCATCAGCGCGATAATGGCAACGGGGCCCACGGCGAGCGTACGGCTTGTCCCCATTAGGGTGTATAGAAGCTGCGGCAGGATACTGGCATATAATCCGACAACGGCTGGCAGTCCAGCTAGTAATGCATAAGCAAGCGATTGCGGAATGACCATGATGGTCACAATGATCCCAGCAAGCACATCAGCACCCAGCAGGCGTCTATGATAGTGCGGCAGCCAAGTGAGAATAGGTAAATAACGCTTAAACATGGGCTCCGGGCCATCAGGCATCAATGGTTTTTAAGAACCGTTGGTTCTTTTATTAATCCTTATATTAACGCGTTATGCCAGTAATTACGGCTCGGCTTCTTAAATAAGCCACCTCTCTTCCCCCAAAGTGTTACTTATTTCATCAGCATAACCCGTTAAGCTCGTTAAGAAAATTGGGCGCCTCTTGGCGTTTTGCTTACCGCTGTCCACAAAAACGCCGACAAACGCAGCTCGATAACCTTAATTACAAAAGAGTCCCACTATGCGTCTACTTCGTGTGCTGACACCATTGATATTGCTCGGATTATCGGTTTGGTTGGTTGCCCAAGCGGGTACCTTTAAATACCTGGCACTTATTTGCGCCGCGTTAGCGGGGGCGGGGCTGGTTGCTAATGCGCTGCTCAGTGTTTTTATGGCCGACCAGCAGCGTCTTGCCCAGCCTGTTCGTGGGCCAAAACCGCTCAAGGATTACGCGTCGCTTCGTGCGATGGCGTATCGCTTAATGAAACGGGCAAGCAAAACGGCCATTGCTTCGGCAGAGGTCTCTCACTATGCCGATCTTATGGACCAACGTCTTATCAGGCAGGAGGCGATGGCGCATGAAGCATCCTCAAGCATGAACGAAATCAATACCGCTATTTTGCAAGTAAGTACGAGCGCGACTCACGTGGCCACATTGGCAGAAAAGGCGCGCGATGCCAGCCATCAGAATCATGACGAGCTGACGGATATTGTCAGCGATATGAGCCATGTGGCCGAGCGCTCAGATCAGGCGTTAGAAATGTTGACTGCGCTTAATGACAAAATAGAGAGGGTGCGCAATGTCACCGAAATGATTGAAGGCATTGCCGAGCAAACCCATTTGTTATCACTTAATGCGTCGATTGAAGCGGCCCGGGCGGGTGAGCATGGCAGTGGGTTTGCCGTGGTGGCCGAAGAGGTACGGAGCTTGGCGCTTAAGACCTCAACCGCGACGCAGAACGTAGAAACGCTGGTTAAGGATATGCATCAAAGCGGCCAGGGAGTTGTCTCTACGATGGGCGCGATAATGGTGCGTATTCGAGAGCGCTCCGAAGGGCTGCAACAGGTAGGCAAGCGTCTGGCCACCATTACCCAAGAGTTTGATCAGGTTCAGCATGAGACCACAAGCGTCGCCACCGCCATGGAGAGCACCAAAACCCATAGTCAGACCGTTGCCGAGAGTCTACGTCAATTAGAGAGAGACGTAGATGAAGGTAATCACAATATGCATGATTTGGCTGCGCAGGCGCGTTCGTTAATGGAAGCGGCTGAAGGGGTGGATGGTGAGCTGGCTCAGCAGCGCCTTCAGGGGCGGCATCAACAGGTATTTAAAGCGGCTCGCCAAACGGCTGACCGCATTGGCAAGCTATTGGAAAAGGCCATTTCCCGCGGAGAGCTCGTAGAATCAGCCCTTTTTCAGCCAGATTATCAGGCACTTCCGGACACTCGGCCAACGCTCTATCGCACAGGGTTCGACAACTTTACCGATCAATATTTACCAAGTGTGCAAGAGCCTCTGCTAACGGAATATAGCTTGAGCTATGCGATTGCCTGTAATCGTGATGGCTATGTGCCTACTCACAATGAGGCGGTTAGCCGACAGCCCACGGGCGATATGGAACATGATTTAAAGTACTGCCGCAGCAAGCGTATTTTTGATGACGCGACGGGAAGTCGGTGTGGTGCTCATCAACACCCATTATTGCTTCAAACCTATAAACGCGATACGGGCGAGATCATGCATGATCTATCGGTACCGATTTTTATCCATGGCAAACACTGGGGTGGTTTCCGGGTTGGCTATCAGCCAGAGGGGGTAGAAGAGGCGAGCTCTGCCCTGACATTATCGCATTCAGGGCAAGAAGCGTTAGCGGATAGCGGCCTGGTGCGGGCGTGATTGCCAGGATGACCAGGAATAGAGCGCAAGCCCAAACCAGATCATAATAAAAGTGGCAAGCTGTATGGTACCCAGCGGTTCACCAAAAATGGTTAAGGCGATCAAAAACTGAATTGTAGGGTTGATGTACATCAAAAAGCCCAACGTCGAGAGCCGTAAGCGTCGAGCCGCACCCGCGAAAGCCATCAGCGGTAAAGCGGTTATTACGCCGCTTACCGCCAGTAAAACACTCGTTGGTACATCAATCATGAAGTGTGAATTACCCTGCCAGCTAAGCCATGTCAGGGCGAGCAGAGCCAGCGGGAACAGCAGGAGGGTTTCTACAAACAGTCCCGATAAACCGTCCAGCGGCACCTGCTTTCGAAAAAGCCCGTAGCTACCAAAGCTGAGTGCTAGCATCAGGCTGATCCAGGGCAGTTCACCCAGCAGTGCAAATTGGATGGCAATGGCCAAGCCTGCAAGGCCTAACGCCACTAACTGAAGACGTGCCATCACTTCACGCAGCACCAGCACGCCCAGTGCCACGTTAACGAGTGGCGTTAAAAAATAGCCAAGGCTTGCTTGCAACACCTGATTGCTTTCCACCGCGTAAATATAAAGCCCCCAATTGAAGCCGATTAACACGGCGCAAATCAGTACACGGCCTAAACGGCGAGGCTGGCTCAACGCCGTTATCACGGGGGACCAACGGCTTAACATCGTGATGAGTACTACAAGAAAAACACACGACCACACTATTCGGTGGATAAGAATTTCAAACGCTGGAATACCGTCAAACAGCGCGAAAAAAAGCGGGAAACACCCCCACATTATATAGGCTGCTAACCCAAATGTGACGCCTTTGATGGCCTGTGGATCACGCGCTGGAGGGGAAAGCATAGCAGCCTCATTATTTAAAAATGCTAATCTACCACATAATTGCGAAAACATACTGGCAAAGGAGACGTGACATGAGTCAGCTAAGAACGAGCCTGGTACAGTGCGATTTGCGCTGGGAAGACCCACAGGCCAACCATGATCATTTAGTCCGTTTGTTGGGCGATCTGGACAGCCGTGACACCGATCTCATCGTATTACCCGAGATGTTTGCAACGGGTTTTACCATGAACTCGCGCGAAATGGCCCAGCCCATGGCGCAAAGTCAAAGCGTCGCCTGGCTGCAAGCGCAAGCTAAAGCGCGTAACTGTGTCATAACCGGGAGTGTGGCCATCGTTGATGACGGCCAGTATTACAACCGTATGATATGGGCCACGCCCGAGGGTGATATCCGCCATTACGATAAACGCCATTTGTTTCGTATGGCGGGCGAGCATGAACGCTATGGTATGGGCAGCCAGCGTGAAATAGTCGAGCTCAAGGGGTTTAAGCTACTGTTAAGCGTTTGCTACGACCTGCGTTTTCCTGTTTGGTTGCGTCAACAGCCAGCAGCGCAAGAGCACTTCGAGTATGATGCGCTACTGTGTGTTGCCAACTGGCCAGCACCGCGTCGGCAGCCTTGGCGAACGCTGCTCCAGGCTCGGGCGGTGGAAAACCTTGCGTATGTTGTGGGGGTTAATCGTGTTGGTGAAGATGCCAAGGGCCTTGCTTACAGTGGCGACTCCATGCTGGTCGATTTCAAGGGCGAACCGCTCATCGACCATCCTGAAAATACGCCGTTTATTGAAACGGGGACGCTTGATAAAACGGAGTTAAATGCTTTTCGTGAAAGATTTCCAGCCTGGCAAGATGCCGACCACTTTTCGTTACTGCCAGGAGTGGGCCAATAATGCGCCTTGATCGATTTTTAAGTGAAACCACACCGCTAACGCGTAGTTTAGCAAAACGAGCGCTTAAAAATGGCGAAGTCACGCTTAATGGTGAGCCTATTAAGCAGTCGGCCACCCAGATTGATACCGAGCAGGATGAGGTGAAATTCAACGGCGAAACGCTTTCGCTGGTCGGGCTTCGCTATGTAATCATGCACAAGCCAACGGATGTTGAGTGCACTGCCAGGCGCGGGCTGTATCCACGGGTAATTGATTTGATTGATTTGCCCAAAGTAGAGCGTCTTCAACCAGTAGGGCGGCTGGATGTTGATACCACTGGCCTTTTACTGATGACTGATGATGGCCAGTGGTCTCATCGTGTTACCTCACCGCGTCATCGTTGCGCCAAGGTCTATATCGCCGACTTGGCTGAGCCTATGGAAGGCAACGATGCGGAGTGGGCAATCAATCAGGTAGCCCAGGGCATTCTGCTGGATGATGAAGAGACACCAACGCAGCCTGCGTTACTCCGGTTTATAACGCCTCTACAAGCGGAGCTTACCCTGACCGAAGGGCGCTATCACCAGGTTAAGCGTATGTTTGCCGCGCTGGGTAACCATGTTAATGCGCTGCACCGTCAATCTATTGGTGATGTTGTATTAACGGATGATTTGGGCCCCGGGGAGTGGCGCGAGTTAACGCAGGAAGAAATCGACAGCTTCTAAATTCAGCCGCTAAGCGCACTTGGCCAAACGGCAGTAGGTCAAGTGCGTATTCAATACTCAATTTATACCGTTATCTTACTTCTTTAAGCAACGCCTACTATCAGAGTTACCTGCTTACATTTTTCAAAAGAACGTTAAGCAAAAAAACGTGGCAAATGGGCGGCGGCAATCAGCGATTGAGTATATGCATGCTGAGGCGAGGACAGCACGTCAAGGCAGGGGCCCTGTTCGACCACTTCACCATCCTTTAGCACCATAATACGGTGCGCCATGGCACGTACTACGGCTAAGTCGTGGCTAATAAATAGATAGCTAAGCTGACGACGTTCCTGTAACTGACGAAGTAGCGTCACAAGCTGCTTTTGTACGGTACGGTCCAGCGCTGAGGTAGGCTCGTCCAACACGAGAAGTTCAGGCTCTAAAATAATGGCTCGGGCCACGGCTATTCGCTGGCGCTGTCCGCCGGAGAACTCATGGGGATAGCGTGCCGCACAGCCTTCAGGTAAACCCACCTCAAGCAGCGTTTGTTGCACACGGCGGGTAACTTCATCGAGTGAAAGCGCAGGATAGTGAAAACGTAGCCCCTCACTCACGATACCAAACACCGGCATACGCGGTGAAAGCGCACCGTATGGGTCCTGAAATACCATTTGTAATCGATGACGCTGGTGCCGTAGCGCATTGCCCGTAAGCTGGCTCAAGGTAGCATCACCTAAGATAACGTCTCCCTGACTTTGCACCAGGCGCATAATCGCGGATGCCAGCGTCGTTTTACCTGAGCCTGACTCGCCGACAATGCCCAACGTTTCACCGGGCGAAATACTCAAGTCGGTTGCTTTAAGCGCTTCAAAGGGGGGAGGCTGGCGTTTGAATAGCCCTGTTTTGGGTCGCTTAAAACTAACGCTTAGCTGGCGAGCGGTTAATAAGGGCGCCGTATTGGCAGGCGCTGCCGGGCGGCCTTCAGGCTCCGCTGCTAACAGTGCTTTGGTGTAATCACTTTGTGGGTTTTGAAAAACCTCTTCAACTGGCCCCATTTCCTGAATCTTACCGCGATACATCACACAAACCCGCTCGGCATAGCGGCTTACAAGATTCAAGTCGTGGCTGATAAACAACATGCCCATGCCATGCTGATCGCGAAGCTCTTTTAAAAGGCCGAGTATGTCTTGCTGGACGGTGACATCCAGCGCGGTCGTCGGCTCATCGGCGATTAGTAGTGCTGGGTTATTGGCAATGGCCATGGCAATCATGACGCGCTGACGCTGACCACCGGAGAGTTGATGAGGCCAGGCATCCAACAGCTCATCAACGCGGGGCAGTTTCACTTGTTCAAGCAGTTCTCTGGCCCGCGCTCGCGCCGCTTGCCCACTTAACCCTTGATGCAGGCGCAGGGTTTCCCCAATTTGCTTACTGATACGGTGTAAAGGGTTGAGTGATGTCATGGGTTCTTGAAATACAAACCCTACGCGGTTGCCACGCACGCTGTTCCAATCGCGCTTGCCAAGTTGATTGAGGTCAGTCTCCTCTAGCCAGCGCTCGCCGCTTATCATGGCATTGCGGGGTAAAAGGTTAATAGCCCCCAGTGCTGAAACGGACTTGCCCGAGCCGGACTCACCCACAATCGCCAGCGTTTCGCCTGCATTGACCGTTAATGAAAGCGCATCTACCACTACATTATCATCAAAGGCAATCGTGAAATCCGTTAGCCGAAGTAGTGGTTTAGGCATGTTGGGTGTCCTGCGCAGGCGTTTGGCGCTGATTAATGTGGCGTGGGTCGAAGGCATCGCGCAGCCCTTCACCAATAAAGACAAGCAAGGAGAGCATCACGGCAAGCGTCATGAAGGCGGTAATACCCAGCCATGGCGCGTGCAGATTATTCTTACCCTGAGCGGCAAGCTCACCCAACGATGGAGAGCCCGGTGGTAAGCCAAAGCCCAAAAAGTCGAGCGCTGTTAACGTACCAATCGCCCCGGTAAACAGAAAGGGGATAAACGTTAGAGTAGCCACCATGGCATTCGGCAGGACATGGCGCCACATAATCAGCCGAGACGGCAATCCCATGGCTTTTGCTGCGCGTACGTATTCCAAATTGCGTGCTCGTAAAAACTCGGCCCGCACAATATCGACCAGGCCTAGCCATGAAAACAGCAGCATAATGCCCAGCAGCCACCAAAAACCGGGTTGCACGAAGCTTGCTAAAATAATCAGCAAAAACAGTACCGGTAGCCCCGACCATATTTCAGTGACCCGTTGGCCTATAAGGTCCACCTTGCCGCCAAAATACCCCTGCACACCGCCCGCTAGAACGCCTAACGCCAGCGACCCTGTCGTAAGCACTAATGCAAAAAAGACAGAGAGCCGAAAACCGTAGATAACGCGGGCCAGCACATCGCGCCCTTGGTCATCCGTGCCCAGCCAGTGGCGGCTATCCGGGGGAGCTGGTGAGGGTTGTTGCATCTGCATATCCAGCGTTTGATAGGAGAACGGAATAAGCGGCCATATGGCCCAGCCGTTGTCGCTAATTTGCTGTTGAATAAACGGGTCCAAATAGTCAGTACGGGTGGGAAGAAAGCCCCCGAAATCTGTTTCCGGATAATCCACCAGTAAAGGTGTATACCACTGCCCGTCGTAGTTCAGGATAAGCGGCTTGTCATTGGCAATCAGCTCGGCAAACAGGCTGATAATGAACAGCACGCCAAACAACCAAAGTGATATCCGCGCGCGACGATTTGCTTTAAAGGCGGCTAAACGGCGCTGCGAAATGGGGGATAGCCGTGATGTAAAAGCGCTCATTTTCACGACTCCCTCGTTGCAAAGTCGATGCGTGGATCCACCCACACGTAGGTCAAATCGGATATCAGCTTTAGCACAAGCCCGATGACCGTGTACAAAAACAGGGTGCCGAAGATGACCGGATAATCCCGCTGCATAACGGCTTCAAACCCTAGAAGGCCCAGCCCATCAAGCGAGAAAATCACCTCAATCAGCAGGGCGCCGGTAAAGAAAATCCCAATCATCGCGGCCGGCAATCCCGCAATAATGATGAGCATGGCGTTACGAAAAACATGACCGTACAAAATGCGCTGTTCGTTAGCCCCTTTGGCGCGAGCGGTGAGCACGTACTGTTTATGAATTTCGTCTAAAAAGCTGTTCTTGGTCAGCATGGTAAGCGTGGCAAAGCTGCCGATAGCGGCCGCTGTGACGGGCAACGTGATATGCCAGAAGTAGTCTTTTATTTTGCCGCCTAGCGAAAGGTCCGCAAAATCTGGAGAGGTTAGCCCTCTGAGGGGAAACCAGTCCCAATAGGTGCCGCCCGCAAACAGCACAATCAACAGGATGGCGAATAGAAAGCCCGGTATCGCATAACCGACCACCACCAGCCCTGAGGTCCACACATCAAAACGTGAGCCGTGGCGCAAGGCTTTACGAATACCTAGTGGAATGGAAATCACATAGACCAGCAGGGTGGTCCATAAGCCCAGAGAAATGGATACCGGCAGGCGCTCAATTATCAGTTCGATCACCGGGCGGTCGCGAAAAAAACTGGTCCCGAAGTCGAGCGTAAGATAATCGGTCATCATGCCGATAAAGCGTTCATGGGCTGGCTTGTCGAACCCAAACTGCTGTTCCAGCTGTTCGATAAAGCGGGGGTCAATACCCCGTGCGCCCCGCGAATCATCGCTTACTTGAACATCTGCTCCGCCCATGTCTAAACGTGTGCTGGCCATGGCGTTGGCGCCTTCAAAACGCGCTAGCATCTGATCAATGGGGCCGCCGGGCGCGGCTTGAACGATCATGAAGTTAAGCAGCATGATGCCGAGTAGCGTCGGTATCATCAGTAGCAGTCGGCGTAGGGTGTAACGTGCCACAGAGTGCACTCCAGTCGTTATTATTTAGCCCTTCAGCGACGCCGGTGACGGCGCTGTAATTCTGCTTCACGGTCGGTATCGACCCACCAGGCATCTAAATCCATTGCGTATTCCGGGAAAGGCTCTTGATAGCCGAACTTGTCCCATACTGCAATACGCGTTTCGCCGGAGTGATAGTGGGGGATGGTGTAAAAACCCCAGCGCAGCACCCGGTCGAGCGCGCGCGTCGCTGTATCCAGTTTCTCCCGGCTCTCTGCGCTAATAATGTCCTCGATTAATGCATCCACTGCCGGGTGAGCAAGCGCCATTCGGTTACGGCTTTGCGGCGCTTTGGCGGCCTCACTACTCCAGAAGTCGCGCTGTTCGTTACCGGGGTTATTGGATTGGGGGAAATGGCTGATCACAATATCGTAATCGTAACTACGCTGGCGATTAAGATATTGGTTAATGTCCACGATCCGCATGGTGGTCTGTACACCGAGACGCGCCATATTGCGCAGCATAGGCTGTACCACACGCTCAAGACTCGCATCGTAAAGCAGCACTTCTAACTGTAAGGGCTTGCCTGTTTCAGTATGAACCAGTACGCCGTCTTCCACCTGGTAGCCCGCTTCGTTCAGCAATTCGAGCGCCCGGCGTAAGCGTTCGCGCAGGTCCGTCGGCTGGTCGATAGGGAGTGCATCGGTAAATATTCGCTCAGAGCGATGAGAGGCTAAAAGCTCCTCTCGATAAGGCTCAAGCAGGGCGAGTTCTTCCTCTGACGGCAGGCCATCAGCTTGCATCTCTGAGTTCTGGAAATAACTTTCGGTACGCTGATAGGCGTTATAAAAAATATTGGTATTCAGCCAGGGAAAGTCGAACGCCAGGCTGAGCGCTTCGCGTACGCGCGGGTCCTGGAACTTCTCCTTACGAAGATTGAATACGAATGCCTGCATGAGCGAAGGATTTACATCAGGCACCGTGATGCGTTTCACCAACCCTTCGCGATACGCCGGGAAATCGTAGCCAATGGCCCAGGTCGCCGCACGGGCATCGGTCCTGAAGTCGGTTAAGCCCGCCTTGAATGCCTCCCAGGCAATATCCCTGTCTCGGTAATAGTCGTAAACCACACGATCAATATTGTAGCGGCCGACATTAACAGGCAGGTCTTTACCCCAGTAGTCGTCGTCCCGCTGATATACGATGCGCCGGCCTGGGTCGACGTCACTGATGCGATAAGGGCCGGAGCCTGGGTGTGCTGTCAGTGTCGGGGCGGCAAAGTCACGGGGTTCCCAGTAGTGGCGGGGGAGGATCGGTAACTGTGTGACGATTAATGGTAATTCACGAGACTCCGTACTGCTAAATTCGAAGCGAACCTGGTGTTCATTTAGCGCAATGGCGTTATCAACATCGGCATAGTAACTGGCGTAAAAAGGATTACCCTCTTCACGCAGCAGGTTAAAGGAGAACACCACATCGTACGCGGTTACCGGCTCGCCATCTTGAAAACGTGCTTCGGGGCGGAGGTCAAACTCAATCCACTCCCGGTCAGGGTCCAAGCGGACGCCTTCCGCCAGTAATCCATACACGCTGAAGGGTTCGCCTGGATTGCTGGTCATTAACGTATCGTATATCTGGCCTACGCCGGTGGCCGGCGTGCCACGAATGATAAAGGGGTTGGTGGAATCAAAGCTGCTGCCCACGGCGGTGTGGGTGATGGTGCCGCCCTTGGGAGCCAGTGGATTAACATGAGGGAAATAGGCAAAGTCGGCAGGTAACTCAGGGCTATCGTAAAGTGACAGCCCATGCACCGTTTGAATCGATGTATTGTTGCTTGCGACGCTATCTGCAGGCGTTAGGCTATTGCCAGCCATGATCTGCGGTTGAGGTTCAGCCTCTGTCGGTTCTGCAAAGGCTGACATACTCATGATGAGGCAGCTAACGATTAGCAGCGTCTTTACAAACACACCACGTGGCATTGGTTACGTCCCATGTGAGCAGATCTTGTCAACTCATTGCCCTGAAAGTGTCAGGAGTTGGCCTGGTTGTAAAGCATTAGGTCGATCAAGCGCATTCCAGCGTATCAAGTCATTTTGGTTAACCTGGTAGCGGCTGGCAATGGCGGATAGATTGTCTCCACGTTCAACACGATGAACGTTGGGCGCTTGTGTCGAGGCAAGTTCGCTAGACGTGGTTTGCGAAAGCTGAGCTAATACCTGTGTATCGGCTTCCTCAGGTACTAAAAGCGTTTGTACATTGCGGGGGTCGATGCTGCCGTTAAGCAGCCCAGGGTTTAGCTCGGCTAGCGCTGATTGGCTGACATCTAAAAGCTGTGAGGCTTGAGCGATACTTAAGGGTTGCTCCAGTTTTACTTTGGCAAAGGCTGGGTCCATGTGAATGTCTGGCAGGCTAATATCAAAGCGTTCCGGATCATTAATGATGGTCGCGATCGCTTTTAGTTTGGGAATGTACTGCATGGTTTCATGCGGTAACGATAGATCCCAATAGTCACCCGCCAGCCCCTGATTTTGTGCCTTGCGTAGAGCGCGATTAACGGTGCCCGCTCCGGCGTTGTAAGCCGCCAACGAAAGCATGATGCCGCCCTCGTACCACTGATCCGCCTGCATCTCAAGGTAATCAAGCGCCGCTGCGGTGGAAGTGAGTACGTCCAGGCGCCCGTCATAATTGCCGTTACGAACCAGACCCAACGCATCACCTGTGTTGGGCATGAACTGCCAGAGCCCCGCTGCGCCACGATGGCTGCGCGCACTGGGGTCGAAGGAGCTTTCGACAAACGGAATCAAGGCGATTTCGCCGGGTAGGCCGCGATCACTCACTTGTTGAGTGATCCAGGCAAGCCAGGGCGTGGCGCGCTCAGTAATTGTGGCTATGTTTTCGGGGCTGGCGCGATAATATTCGATCCACTCATCCACGCGGGCCTGAGCGCTGGGGGGCAGTGTTAGCTCCTGCCACTGAAACGTTTGACGCAGCGCTGTCCAGGCATCCTGATGCTGAAGCTCTAGGTCTTCCCAAAAACTGGTGTGGAAAGAAGTCGAAGCCGCCTGCGTTGAAGGCGTGTGCTCTGTGTAGGAAGTAGCACTATTAGAAGGGCTATATGAGAGTGCTGAGGCTTGTGAGTTAGCGGCAGCGGCCAATAACAAGCCCATAATTACCGTACTGCCAGCGCTTAATACCAAGCGCTGTCGCATCGTTCGATAGGTCATAGTTTAATTCATTTGGTTTCTGGAGCGTTCTTAAAATCGGTTCTTCCACTCACGTAGAGTGGCGAACGTCGCGAGGTCGTTGTCATTAGCTCCCTGTTCTCCTGCCGCTTGGCGTACGCTTTGCGTACCGACGCGCAGGTAGGGATTAATTTTCAGCTCGCGTCCTATTGTGCTGGGTAAGGTGGGGCGATTTAATGCCCGAGCCTTTTCACACTCACTTAAGGCATAAGTCACATCGTCATTCTCTGGGTCAGCTGCGTGGGCAAATACAAGATTCGCCTGTGTGTATTCATGAGCAGCAAAGACCAGTGTATCGGCAGGTAGTTCCGCGAGTTTGTTCAATGACGTGTGCATTTGTTCGGGTGTGCCTTCAAATAAACGGCCACAGCCTGCACAAAACAGCGTATCTCCACAAAACAGTAGTGCCGGAATACCCGGCGTATAAAAGCTAATGTGATCAAGCGTGTGCCCGGGGGTTGCCATGACATCAAATTGGCGTCCCATCACACGCACGGTGTCGCCGTCACCGACATGCTGATTAATACCCTGAATATCCGGATTCGCTGGACCAATGACATGGGGAGAGTAGCGCTTGATGAGCGTTGCCAAGCCTCCCGTATGATCATGGTGATGATGGGTAATCAGAATGGTGTCCAGCGTCAGCGACTCACGCTCTAACAGCTTGATGACAGGATCGGCCTCACCAGGGTCCACCACGCAAACGCTTTGACTGGTATCTTGTCTCAATAGCCAAATATAGTTGTCGCTAAGGGCGGGAATCGGTGTCACGCTCATCATGGGCGAGATCCTTTTAAGGGTTGCAAACCTGCTGTCATTACGCTGATAAGTACGTTGAAAAGACACATAGAAAGCGTTAAAAAGCCGTTACTTTGGAGGGAAGCGCTGTCCATGTCAAATTCGACAACGGCCGATAAGGCGATGACCAGCCGCTTGGTAAATAGCCAGGCCTACTGGAAAACGGATGCTGGTCGATCACTTTGGGACGTGCAACGTGCTTGCCTGGGGCCCGTGGTTGAAAGCCGGGCGGGTAGGCATAGCCTGGAGATAAGCATGGGGCCTTCTTTGATGACCATGTCGTCGATACCGCACGCGGTCCGCTGGGTTCCAACGCTTGAATTCGCCACCAGCCCATCAACGCTGGTTTGCCCACCTGACCGTTTGGCGTTGCCTGATCGTTGTATGGATGTGGTTATCATCCACCACTGGCTAGAGCAATTGGAAAACCCTCACCACACCCTACAAGAAGCGGCACGAGTGACGGCGGACAACGGAATGCTGGTGCTCTTTGGTTTTAATCCTCTGAGCGTTAAAGGCCTGGCACATCAGTGGCGTAAACGCCGGCCCGAATTCCCTTGGAACGGGCAGTGGCACAAGCTTGGGCGACTGCGTGACTGGCTAGCATTTGTCGATTTTGAGGTCGAACGCGTAGACTATTGCTGTTTTAGAGGCTTGCTGAATGCGTCTTGCCCTGAAGGGCGAGAGGCGCTGGGGCGTCGGCATAATTTGCCTTGGGGGGAAAGTTACATGATCCAGGCACATCGCCGCCAGCAGTCGGCTTACGTCAAACGCATTAAGTTTGCGCTACAACGCCCTGTTTCCTCTTCATCGCTCGGTGCTACACGCAGAGGTAAACCGGCGCATAACCAGTCTCATCAGGATACGTAGCGCCAATACCTGTTAATAAAGGATGGAAAGATTGAGTAATCAAGCGGCCGAGCAGCTACCGCAGGTCACGGTATATACCGACGGTGCATGCCGGGGAAATCCTGGCCCTGGCGGTTGGGGGGTGGTGCTGTCTAGCGGCGAGCATGAAAAGACCTTAAAAGGTTATGAAGCTGACACCACCAATAATCGGATGGAATTAATGGCCGCCATTATGGCGCTGCGCACGCTCAATAAGCCGTGTGAAATCGCGCTATGGACCGACTCTCAGTATGTTCGCCAAGGCATTACTCAGTGGATTCACAACTGGGTTAAACGCGGCTGGAAAACCGCCGCCAAGCAGCCAGTCAAAAACGCCGAGCTGTGGAAAGCGCTGCACGAAGAGACCCATCGACACAAGGTAGAGTGGCACTGGGTAAAAGGGCATAGCGGGCACCCTGGTAATGAGCGCGCTGATGCGCTCGCCAATGAAGCCATTGATGAGCACCAGCAGAGGAGAGCGTGATGCGCCAAATTATCATGGATACCGAAACGACCGGTATCGACCCCAAGGATGGCCATCGCATTGTAGAGATTGGCGCCGTTGAAATGGTGAATCGCCGTTTTACTGGGCGTACCTATCATCAATACATCAATCCTGAGCGGCATATCGACGCAGAAGTCGTGGCAATTCACGGTATTGACGATGAAAAGGTCGCAAACGAGCCAGTGTTTGCTCAAATAGCGGACGAATTCTGGGCTTTTATCGAAGGCGCAGAGCTGGTTATTCATAATGCCCCCTTCGATGTGGGCTTTATGGATCATGAGTTTGGCCGGTTAAATAAGCAGCGCAGTGGAGCGCCATTAGGTCCGGTGCGTGAGCACTGCCGCGTTCTGGATACGCTCACAATGGCCCGGGAGCTGCATCCAGGACAGCGTAATAGCCTGGATGCCCTGTGTAAGCGTTATGACATTGATAACGGCCACCGTGTGCTCCACGGGGCGTTGCTCGACTCCGAGATTCTGGCCGACGTTTATCTGGCTATGACGGGAGGGCAAACGGCATTGACGCTGGATGCTGCCACGTCTTCAGAAGAGCAGCAGGCCGATTCGTCAAATGAAGGCCTATCGGTTCAGCGGCTAACGCTTACACCCGGTCAGTTGCGTGTCATCCGTCCAAGCGCACAAGAGCACGCCGCTCATCAGGCAAAATGCCAGGCACATAAGCTGAATTGGTTTGAGGAACGTGATCACAATGCTTAGGCGTGAGATTCCGCACCATGTACGTGAAGGGCGCGTTGTTCGTCTATCGCGCAGCCAACTGGCGCCAGCCCCTCTATCGGGCGACCAGGCACTGACGCCGCTTCAGCCTTATCAACCTTGGACTGAACAAATGCAGCCGTTGTGTTACTGGAATGACGAGCCAGTAGCGCTATGGGTTGATAAAGAGCCAGGTGATGACTGGATTGATGGGCGCCAATGGATGGCGGATCTTCCCAGCGGGTGGTTTAGCTTGATTTCTACCGCGCTTCAGGTTGGCGCATGGCTTGATAATCACCGTTTTTGCGGACGTTGTGGCGCTGCGGCCACGAGGCTTGAAGCTGAATTCGCCATGCACTGTAATGCGTGTGGGCATCGCAACTACCCACGTATTTCACCGTGTATTATCACTCTGGTCACCAGCGGTGAAGCGATGCTGTTAGCACGAAGCCCACGTTTCCCGCCAGGACGTTACTCGACCCTGGCAGGCTTTATTGAACCGGGTGAGTCAGCCGAAGAGGCTGTCCATCGTGAAGTGTTTGAGGAAGTGGGTGTACATGTTGATAAGCTGCGCTACCACCAAAGTCAGGCATGGCCATTCCCCCATTCACTGATGTTTGGTTTTTTTGCTGAAGCGACCACGCGGCGTATTAATATCGATGGGGTAGAGATTAGCGATGCGGCCTGGTTTTCGCCGCGGCAACTACCTTCGTTGCCGCCGCCGTACTCCATTTCACGTGAACTGATTGAAACGCATTTGGCTAAATGGCGTGAGTAAGCCACTAACACCCTGGCTTAAAAAGTTCACGGCGAGCGTTTAGTTGGGAAACAGGCTGGTGAGTTTGGTGGCCAGCATTACGTTGCCGGTTGCTTTTAACTTGCCAGTCATAAAGGCGGTCATGCCATTGATATCACCGGTCATAATACCCTTGAGGGTATCTGTACCCATGCTCAAGCTGACCGAAGGGTCATCATGTTCGCCTTCCTGAACATCCAGAGCGCGATCCTTGATAACAAGGTAGTGATCACCCGCATCTTCAAAGTGAAATTGAAATACTTCGTCCATACCCTCAGCCGCATCCGAATTAAAGCGTGCTTTCAACTTATCAAGCGTGCTGTTTGACATAACTATCTCTCCAAAGGCGGTAAAATATATAAATGGATCATCAATGACCCGATGAATGTGAATGAGAGTATTTTAAACAATCGTTTAGTTCAAGCCGTGCGAACGGATATTGAACGATAGTGCTAAACCTTGGCAGGAGCGTATACGTGAGTGAATGGATAGCAGGAATGGGCACCTTTCTGGTGCAAGCGACGATGGTTGTTGGATTGCTGGGAGGCGTCGCCTTGCTGATCTTGCGCAGCAAAGCAACTCAAGAAAGTGATCTTCGGTTGCATATTGAGCCACTCAATGAGCAGCGTCAGTCGCGTAATCGCCGTCTTCGCATGGCTGCCACTGAGCAGGGCGCGCGTAAAAAGCTGCTTAAGGGGTTTCGCCAGGAAGACAAAGGTCGTCAAAAAACAGCGAAAAGCAAAGAGGCTACTCCATCAAAGAACAGAGTATGGGTGCTGGATTTTCACGGTGATATCAAAGCTTCTCAAACGGAGCTTTTCGCTCAGGAAGTATCGGCCATTATTGATGTCGCTGAGCCCAATGACGAAGTAGTGGTACGTTTGGAGTCTGCTGGGGGGCTTGTGCATGCCTATGGATTGGCTGCCGCACAACTGGATAGGCTGCAAAGCGCGGGCCTTACTACCACCGTGTGTATCGATAAGGTGGCGGCCAGCGGCGGATATATGATGGCCTGTACGGCTCAGCATATTAAAGCTGCGCCGTTTGCGGTAATTGGCTCAATTGGTGTGGTCGCTCAGGTGCCGAACATTCACCGCCTTCTTAAACGTCATGATATTGACGTTGAGCTACTTACGGCGGGTAAGTACAAGCGCACGCTAACGGTGATTGGCGAGAACACCCAGGAAGGCCGTGAAAAATTTGTAGAAAACCTGGAAAATACTCATCGCCTGTTTAAGGACTACGTGAGTAACCACCGCCCTGAAATGGATATCGATACTCTGGCAACAGGGGAAATTTGGTACGGCAGCGAAGCCGTTGCCAATCAGTTGGTCGATAGTCTGGGCACCAGTGAGGCGTATCTGGTTGAACGAATGGCCGACGCCAATGTATACCATGTGCGCCTTGAAGCGCCGAAAACTATCAGCCGCAAAATAGGCTTGGCAGTCTCGGCGGGTGTAGAAAACGCCGCGCTAAAGGCTCTCAGTATGCTGGAGGCCTCCGGCTGGCAGCATCGGTAGTCCCTAAAAACAGTGCGTTTTTTACGTTGTATAGTGCTGCGCCAGGGTGTCTAAAATTGCCTTGGCGCTGTCGCTACGCAAGGAGTAATAAATGGTTTGTGACTCACGTCGTGTATTGACCAGCTCATCCCTGCGTAAAATAGCCAGATGTTGCGAAAGCGCCGATTGGCTCAGTGAAAGCTGCTGATTAATTTGCGTGACCGAAAGCTCCTCCTCGGCCAGTAAGCAGAGTATTTGTAGGCGTTTTTCATTCGCCAAGGCTTTTAATAAATTCGTAGCTGATACAAGGTTTTGGCAGTTATTTTCGAGCAGACATGCAGCGGCGCTTGAGGACGCAGACATCATAATCTCCTTGCCTACACTGGACGGGAAGCGGTCATTTGTAGTGTTTATACATGCATTTTTATCAATTGTTATGCCATCGCCGCAGTGCAACGATGATTAATTTAATAATCGGTAATTTAGTGAGTTTTGTCCAAATCTTCATTTAACGGTTAATCAATGATAACGCTGGCTCTTTAACGTCTTCCCTGGCCCATTGTCCGTCTTTAGCCGATAGTATGAGGGTGAGTACGGCAATTACTTTATAGAGTAGAAGCTATTCAATGCTACTTCGATAATACAATAAAGACAGGGTCATTATGAGCCGCTACCAAGAATCCTACCTGCAAGCGAGCAGTCAGCCCGAACACTTCTGGGCTGAGCAGGCCAAACGCCTGCCCTGGTTTACGCCACCCACACGGATTCTTACCTATGATGACCAGCAGCATGCTCGCTGGTTTGGCGATGGTGAGATCAACATCTGCTATGCCGCGCTCGACCACCATGTTGAGCAGGGCCGAGCGGAACAGCCCGCTATTTACTGGGATTCACCTGTAACGGATGCCAAGGCAACGCTAACCTACCGGCAACTGCGTGATCAGGTAGCCTACTTTGCCGGTGCGCTTTCCGAACTTGGCGTAAAAAAAGGGGATCGCGTGGTGATTTATATGCCCATGATTCCTGAAGCCTTGGTCGCGATGTACGCCTGTGCGCGGCTTGGGGCCGTCCATTCCGTCGTTTTTGGCGGTTTTGCGCCTCACGAGCTTGCGGCAAGAATCGAGGATGCTGAACCCAGCGTGGTGGTTGCTGCCTCCTGTGGTGTTGAGGTGGATAAGGTCATTCCCTATAAGCCAATCATTGACCAGGCGCTGGCATTAAGTACTCACCAGCCGAATGCCTGTGTGATTTATCAGCGTGACATAGCACCGGCTACCTTGGGCGATCGTGATTATAACTGGAAGGATTTAGTGGCCAGCGCCGCCTTTGCTGAATGTGTTCCCGTAAAAGGGACCGATCCCCTGTATATCTTGTACACCTCAGGCACGACGGGAAAACCCAAAGGTGTGGTACGTGATACTGGTGGTTATGCGGTGGCGCTTGAGTACTCGATGGAGGCAATTTACGCCCTGGAGCCAGGCGACGTATTTTTTACGGCCTCAGATGTGGGGTGGGTGGTAGGCCACTCCTATATTGTTTACGCCCCGCTACTGCGAGGCTGTACCAGTGTTGTTTATGAAGGCAAACCGGTCAATACACCCGATGCGGGTAGCTTCTGGCGCATTATTGAGGAATACAACGTCAAAAGCTTCTTTACCGCGCCCACGGCTTTTCGGGCAATTAAAAAAGCGGACCCGGATGCCGCGCTGTTTTCCCTGTACGATATCAGTAGCTTGAAGTACGTGTTTGTAGCGGGTGAGCGACTTGACCCGCCTACATTTCATTGGCTGGATGATCTGCTGGATGTGCCGGTGATTGATCACTGGTGGCAAACCGAGACAGGCTGGCCGATTGCTGCTAACCAACCAGGCTTGGCAACCATGCCTATTAAAGCGGGGTCGGCGACCTTGCCGGTGCCTGGATTTAATGTGCAGGTGTTAGGCCGCGACGGCGAACCCGCAGCACCCATGGAGCAGGGGAGTGTGGTTATCAAGCAACCGATGCCGCCTGGGTGCCTGGTGGGCATTTGGCATGACCCCCAGCGTTTTCATAGCGCTTATATGGCGGCGTTTCCGGGTTACTACTTAACTGGCGACGGCGGCTACTTCGATGAAGAGGGTTATCTGTTCATTATGGGGCGCACCGATGACGTGATCAATGTGGCAGGGCATCGGCTCTCCACCGGAGAAATGGAGGAGGTGGTGGGGGCGCACCCTGCGGTGGCTGAATGTGCGGTGATTGGCATCCACGATATGCTGAAAGGACAAATCCCCCTTGGCTTGGTGATTCCCAAGGATGGATTTAACGGCGATGAAATAGCGCTTGAAAATGAGCTGATCGCGCGTGTCCGTGAGTATATTGGTCCTATCGCATGTTTTAAGCAGGTGCTGGTGGTCAACCGTTTGCCGAAAACCCGCTCTGGAAAAATATTGCGAAAGCTATTGCGCACGATTGCAGATGGGAAGGCGTTTGGGATCCCCTCCACCATTGATGACCCTGCAAGCCTGGAAGATGTGCGTATCGCCATGTGTGAACGCGCTATCGGCGATGCCGATAAAGCAACGCCGCGTGATTGAGTCAATTAAGTGCTGACAGGCAGGGTGGCGACTTTTAATGCAGTTAAGAACGCGTATAATGCGCGGCCAGCAGCGCTATGCGCTTTCTTATGAGGGTTCCCTAACCCCTCTTGGCTTGTAAAAAAAGGTCATTTTGCATGTTTGCACTAAGTGATACGCAGTACCGCCGTTGCCTCGTGGTAATGGTCGCCTTCCATATCGGCATTATTGCTGCCAGTAACTACCTTGTTCAGCTGCCGTTTACGCTCTTTGGGTTCCATACGACCTGGGGAGCGTTTAGTTTTCCGTTTATCTTTCTGGCCACTGACTTAACGGTCCGCCTTTTCGGCAAAAATGCTGCACGCGCCATCATCTTGCGCGTGATGTTGCCCGCTCTGGTCGTGTCGTATGTTGTGTCGGTCGTATTCCCGCGAGGCAGTTTTGCCGGGTTTGAAGCACTTGGCGAGTGGAATGTGTTTGTGGCGCGCATTGCGCTGGCAAGCTTTCTTGCGTATGTCATAGGGCAGTTACTGGACGTGCAGGTATTTGATCGCTTGCGCCAATTGGCCTGGTGGGTAGCGCCGGTATGCTCGACAGTGCTTGGCAATCTTGCTGACACTTACGCGTTCTTCTCCACCGCATTCTATAACAGCCCTGACGCCTTTATGGCCGCAAACTGGCTAGAAATTGCTGCGGTGGACTATGCCATAAAGCTCGCCATCAGCCTGCTGTTCTTTTTACCCTTGTACGGCTTGCTGCTTGCCTGGTTGACGCGCCGCTTGGTGGTTTGGACGGGGCATACCGACCTATCTCCGCGTACGGTTTAATAATGTACGGCTAATCGTTGTTGCTTAACAATGACGGCCTTGTTGACAATCACATGATTAATCAACGCTTAGGGAGTTTACATGACTGATGCTGCCACGGTGGACCTTCACTATCTGGAAATGGAGAGTGAAGGAGCTCCCGATGCGACACCGCTTGTGGTGATTCATGGCTTAATGGGTAGTGCCGACAACTGGCGCTCCCATTTGAAAGTCTGGCAGCGTTCGCGCCGCGTCATTGCCGTGGATTTACGTAACCATGGTCGTTCACCGCATAGCGATGATATGCGTTATGCCACGATGGCCCAGGACGTCATTGCACTGCTCGATAGTCTCTCTATTACTCAGGCGCATGTGCTTGGCCACTCCATGGGCGGTAAAGTTGCTATCAGCCTTGCAAGGATGGCGCCCCAGCGCGTAGTGACGTTGACAATAGGCGATATCGCCCCGGTCGTTTATCAGCATGGCCATGATGATATTTTTGCGGCCCTTAAGCGTGTTAGAGAAGGCCGGCCAAAAAATCGTCGTGAAGCCGATGAGCTGCTGGCTGAACACGTTGATTCGCGATCTACACGGCTATTTCTGGCGACCAACTTAGCGCGTACCGAAGAAGGCGAGTTGGGGCTGCGTATAGGCCTGGATGAGATTCAGCGAGGGTATGACGATATTATTGACTTGCCTGCGGGAGAAGTCCCTTACGAAGGCCCGACGCTCGTGCTTCGCGGCGCCCAGTCGCACTATGTGACGGACGATATGCTGCCTGCCTTGCGTGAGATGATGCCCCAGGCGCGCGTAGTAACGCTTAAAAACGCAGGTCACTGGCTTCACGCAGAGCAGCCTGAGGCGTTTCAGCAAGCCGTTGAGGCCTTTTTGGAACACCATGAGCGCTAGGCTGCTTGAAAACAGTGCCTGCACTTAACAGGTCTTAATGATAAGCCCCCGCTACGAGTTTCTCCTGAACAATCAGCGCTCCCGGATTAAAGAGTGTAAGGGTCAATGGCCAAACGTGATGTGGGCAGTTCAGCGTCTATTAGCCCTTGCTGTAAAAGATACGTTTCAAACGTTGCATAACGGCGTGCGTTCAAGGTAGCAGGGCTTAATGCGATCCGGCGCAGAATATCCGGCCAAGCGTTGGCATTGGTTGCGTTATCAAGAATGGGGTGAGCACCAATCAGCGTTTCCCAAGCGGACTCCGGATTTTCCACCATCCAGTTGCTGGCTTCTTCTAACGCCACCAAAAAACGCGACCACGTCTCGGCTTTTTTGGCTAATGAGTTGCTATTGGCCACTACAATTAGCCCATCATGGCGCGGAATGCCCAGCTCGCTATAGCGCACGGTATGCGTGGCAATGCCGTTTGAGGTTAATTGCTCGGGCAGAAAATGATAAAAGCCGTCAGCAATGGCCTCTACGCTCTCTTCAGTAAACGCATTGACCACATTAAAATGAACGCTTTGAGGTTCTAAAAATGCATCGGTTTGGCGTACGGAGCGCGGCACGAGCTTGGGAACCAGCAAGTTGGCACCTTCTCGAGTGTTGTATCCATAATGAAGTCCGGCCAGGTGCGTCGCATTTTCCGGTTGAGCGTCGCCAGTGACAATGACGGCGTTAAGCGGCGTTTCAATCAGTGTCGCAATGCGCGTGATGGGAACATCTTCGTGGGCAAGTAGATGCAGCAATGGCTGGCGCGTTAACGCTAAATCCACTTCTCCCGCTGTCAGCAGTTTTATGGCGATCGCAGGGTCCGCCGGTGTTTGAAGCTCCACTTCCAGCCCCTGTGCGCTAAACAGGTCTCTCGTTTGCGCAACGACCAAGGCCGCATGCTGAGGACTAAGATACCAGTCCAGCATTAAACGCACGCTTTTCAGTGGCGGCGGCTCAAGCGGAGCTGGAGGTGCCAGTGCCGTAGTGGGGACTTCATCAACAACATCACTGTCAACGGATGGCCACAGCATGTCAGGAATCATAATGTCACTTTCAAGAGAAAGCGGTGTCTGATCCTCCTTCGGCGTGTCTTGTTCTGCATAAGCTAATGAATATGCGAAAAATAAACAAAAAATCACCATCAAAAAACGTAAGTGCCTATAACCAGAAAGGCAGCATGACATAATCATAACTCCTGATATCGAGATGGCGGAGTTTATCCCTGACAAACGGTGCGTGACTAGCCTTGAACGTGTTGGTCTGCTGAGTTCGCACAGTAAATTTACCGGTAGCATGCAATAATAGTGTGGCATTGATGTAGAGACGGAGAGACATGGACGGAATTTACACCTTCTTTTTAATTGGTGGTTCTCTAATGGCACTGAGCATTTTGGCGAGCCGGCTCTCGTCAATGGTTGGTGTGCCACTTCTGCTCATCTTCCTGGGGCTAGGTATGCTGGCAGGGGAGGAAGGCGTTCTTGGCGTTGCCTTTGACGACTACTCAATGGCGTTCACAATTGGCCACCTCGCGCTTGCCATGATTCTGCTTGATGGCGGTTTACGTACGCGCCTTAAAACGTTCCGGGTAGGTTTTAAGCCGGCACTTTCGCTGGCGACTTTCGGGGTTTTTATCACCAGTGCGGTCGTGGGCATGATCGCTATGTGGGTGTTTGATTTAACGCTGGTGCAAGGGTTATTGGTGGGCGCTATTGTGGGTTCCACCGATGCTGCCGCCGTTTTCTCAATGCTTAGCGGTCGTGGCGTGAACCTCAACGAGCGGGTAGGGGCAACGCTTGAGATCGAATCGGGCACCAACGACCCAATGGCGATTTTTCTGACCTTAATGCTAGTAGAGCTTTTGGTCGGTGATATGGGCGGGGTATTTGAAACCCTGACCTTCTTTGTTTCTCAGTTTGGTATTGGCTTGATTGTCGGCATTGGCGGTGGTTGGCTAAGCGCCAAGCTTCTCCGCTGGCTGGATTTAGCGCCAGGCCTTTATGCCATGCTGGCATTGGCGCTGGGCTTTAGCGTTTTCGGGCTTACCAGCGTACTGGGAGGCAGTGGCTTTTTGGCGATTTACCTGGCAGGCCTGATGATCGGCAATCAGCCTGGCCGACACCTTAACTTTATTCTTCCCGTACACGATGGCCTGGCGTGGTTAAGCCAGATTGGCCTTTTCCTGGTGCTCGGGCTTCTGGTAACACCCAGCCAGCTGTGGGACGTTGCATTGCCCGCAAGCTTGGTTGCGCTGGCACTTATCTTCATTGCGCGCCCTTTGGCGGTCTTAATTACCATTAAGCCATTTTTTAAATTTCGCTGGCGTGAAACCTTTTTTATCGCGTGGGTAGGTTTAAGGGGGGCAGTGCCCATCGTGCTGGCTATTTTCCCCGTCATTGGTGGGGTAGAAAATGCGTCACTTTACTTTAACGTCGCCTTTGCGGTTGTGTTGTTGTCTCTATTGATACAAGGCGGCTCGCTCACGTTGGCAGCCCGATTATTAAAAGTGGAGGTGCCAGTAGGCACAACGCCTAACCGCCGTGGGCCGCTGGGGATTTTGCCAGATAACGATTTTGAGATGTTTGTTTACGTGGTCGAAAACCGGGACCTCGAAGATGTGCCCATCCGGCTGCTGCGCTTCCCGTCGGGTGCGTTGATTTCAGCGCTGTTTCGTAATCACACCATGCTGCATCCCAAGGGCAGCACGCGATTGAAATTAGACGATGTCATCTGTGTGATAGGGCGCACAGAAGATCTTTCTGCGCTAAATCGCTTATTCAATGGCGATGCTGGCCTCAAACATGAGCGTGCATTCTTCGGTACCTTCACATTAGAGGGCGATGCACTTATGCAGGACGTTGCTCAAGCGTATGGCTTAACGCTAAGCCCGGGTGAGCATAGTATGACCCTCGCCGAGTTCGTCGCACTGCGCGTGGGCGGGCATCCTGTCGTGGGTGATGATGTGGATTGGCATGGTATTCACTGGGTCGTCAGCGAAATGGAAAAGGGCACGATTACCCGTGTAGGCCTGCGATTGTATTAATTGGGCTAGAAGGTATTGACTTCCAAGGGAATACTGCTATTATACGCACCCATAAGCCGGAGGGATGGCAGAGCGGTTGAATGCACCGGTCTTGAAAACCGGCATAGGTTAATAGCCTATCCAGGGTTCGAATCCCTGTCCCTCCGCCATTATTCGAAAGGAATCAGCTGCTTAGCTGGTTCCTTTTTTCGTTTCTGGGTACGAAAAAAGGGCGAAAGTATAACGAGGGGAACACCTACCGTTATACAGCTCAGGCTAGACCAGTGCACAATAGACTAATGTCTAATCAGAAATGAATTCTTCGGCCCCTAAGGTGCTGACTCGAAGTACCTTCTTGGCTCGCAAATAAACCTCTGTGGTTCTCCGATCGCTGTGCTGCAAATTGGTACTCGCATCGAATCCTTGCTCGTCAGCATCCGGTGCTTCTTCAGACTGCCAACGGCGGGTACTCGCCTGAAGTGCGGCTCCAGGAATGGATCGGCAGCAGTGAGTCGACGCGGTACCAGACTCGGGTTGGGACGGGCCTAAATACCTTTGCCATCGTCCTCCCCGCGCGGACCGTAGGGCGTACTTTCATCCTACAATTACGTCTAAATGGCACTTCTGGCGGAGGGCTCCAGTTCCATGCGTACCAACGCTTCATCCGTACTCTTACACTCAAGGACAATCGCTAATGCCTAAATATGCCGTTGCCAAGCAAACCGGAGAAATTTTGCAAGTTATAACTGGTGGATTCCGGTATATCGAAGTTCCTGAAGAAGAGGATGTTCATGATACTACTCACTATATCGACATATCGAATGATGAAATAAAAGCCAAACAAAAAATAATGATAAGAAGTAAAATCAATGGGTTAAGTTTGACTATGTCGGGACTTCCTTCTGGTTTGAATGTTGAAACAAACGGAATGGCGATAATTACTGACGACGAACCGCTTGTAATTGAATACGACGTGCCGGGCATCTATCAGGTTGCGCTTAGTGGCCGGGTCGACTATTTGGACGAAGTGTTGGAGGTAACTGTTGACCACTCTTAAAGCACACACTTTTATTAGCCGCAGGGATGCTGAAGGTCACTACCTGGCTCTCGTGGATAGTGAAGCCGCTAAGGCGCGGCACGTTGATCCCGCACAGGAAACTATATACCAGCGCAAATTGATCGAAGCGGTTAACGGTTATGGACCGTTAATTGAGGCGGAAGCTTCGGCTACCGGCGTCGAAGTAACAACTGTAGCGGCGGCTGTAATTCAGCAACGTGAGGTTTGGGAGCAACACGCTCACGCTATCGAAGTAAAACGAATTAAAGCGAAAGCAGACATTAGAAATGCCGCTACGCCAGCAGAGATGCACCGCATCGTTGCCGCATTCAAAGAGCAACTAACGCCCTAACCCTGCTACAATTATCCTTTAAATTGCCCCACCGTGAGGTGCTGCATGCCCCGTCAGAATGAAGCTACGTTTTTACGTGGCGTACTCCGTAATAATGAAGCGGCCGCGCAATATTGCGAGATGCTGTTTCGTATTTCCCAAACGCTCGATGATCTAATCGATAAAGACAAGCCTGTTACCGACGGCGTGCTGATACGCACGTTCTGGGAAGCGCTTATCGAGCTGCCCGCAAATCCTTTTTACCGTGAGCATGAACCCTATCTTAGGCCCCTGATGGCCAGTGCATTACAGGATTGGCGTGATAGCGCGTACCTGGAACGCGCTGATAGCCATCACTATAAAACCTTGGCCTTTGTGCTGCGCGACCAGTTGACCGGCTTGGTGACACAGTGCGCCTACCTAATCGGTGGCTATGAGTGGATGAATAAGGTCAGCCTATCCATTCGTGACCATTTCCACGAAGACGGACTGGATGAATACCTAGCTGGACTCGACCCCACGCAAGACGAAACGTATCAGCAAGATGTCAACGAATCGCTGAACGGGGGGGAGGAATGAGCGGCGGTGGAGGCGGTAGCAACGATGTGAAAGACACGCCCGAGCAACGCCAGTTAGCTCAAGTGGCAGCGGAAAAATGGAACTACGCCCAAGAGAAACTGGCGCCCCTCGAAAATGCATACATGGAATCAGTGGGCGATATGACCAGTGATGCCAATATGAGCTACATCGCGGGCCGGACGTTGCAAAGCCAGCAGCAGTCAGTAAGTGACGCTAGCCAGCAGGCCGGTATGCAGTTAGGCCAAGCAGGTATTGATCCCTCCAGTGGCCGCGCTCAGTCCGCAATGAGCGGCATTGCGTTAGGTGGTGCCAGCGCAGGTGGTGAAACCCTAGGGCGTGCCCAGTTCGAGCAGGAAAACCAACAAATCCAAGGCCTGCAAAATATTGTGGCGATTGGTCAGGGCCAAGCTGGTCAGGCGCAGGTGGGGCTTTCCGGGGTGGCTGCACAGTCGGCTGCTGATGCCCAACAAACGGCAGCTAACCGCTTTAACCGGCGTAGTGCGAACCTGCAGCTATTGGGACAAGTCGCGGGCGCCGGTACCGCCAACTACATGAATCAGTCCACGCCAGCGCAAGGACTGAATCTTTACGATGAAGCGGCGACCGGTGGGCTAGCTGGCGGTCAAGGCGCTGGCTACTTTGGCGGATTTTAAGGAGGCGCCATGCAATACCAACCCACGCTAGGCCAGATAAATTACACCCCATCACAAACCGCACAGCAACGCATCGACCCCAATCAAGCCATGCGCGGCGACCAAGGGGCGTCTCATCTTCTTGGCCAACTTAACCGCGCGCAGTGGGGGGATTGGCAGAACCGCTTTGCCCCCTACGTCACTGAGCTTGCCCGCGTAGCGCAAGACAACAACGCACCCGGCGTCGCAGGCGCTAACGCCAGTAACGCGGTAGGGCTGGCGTATGACAGCAGCCAGCAGGGCTTGGCGTTGCAGCGCCAAGGCTTTGGCATTAGTCAGACCCCTCAGCAGCAAGCCGCCGAAGAACGCCGCACTAACATCGAGCGCAGCGCCTCCATGGTGAGCGCTGGCAACGAAGCACGTATATCGGCCCAAGACCGCCAGGGCGCCATTTTAGCGGGCGGCATGGGCCTCTCCAACATTCCAGACAAGGTGATGAACTCATGAGCTACGGGCTATTAGGACTACGTCAGAAAATGGAAGGCGAAGCCATGCAAGGACTGAGCGACCTCGCAGGTCAGCAACGCCAAGCCAAAATGCATGAAGATCAAATGGCATCGGCTAAAAAAGCCCAGCAGATGCAGGCTGTGGGCACCGGTGCTGGTATCGGCATGATGGCGGGTGCGCAAGCAGGCAGCGTTGGCGGTCCGTGGGGTGCGGCCATCGGGGCGGGCGTAGGTCTACTTATGTCTTCATTTTGACTCGTAAGTTTATAGGAGGCGGGGCATGGCAGGTTTAGATATGCGTGGTTTGGCAGATGGTTTTGCCCAAGGGTTCGGCCTGATGAACCAATACCAACGCGGGCAGGCGGCAGACCGGCGGGCAGACGAGCAACTAAAAATACACCGCGATAATGCGGCATGGCAGCGTGAAGACGGGGATCGTCGTTTTGGCCTAAGCCAAGATCAGTTTGATCAATCTGTTACAGATTCTGATCGCCGCTTTGGTTTGGCCGAAAAGGGATTTAGTTTGCAAGAGCGTAAAGCTGAGCACTCCATGCAGACGGCTGATCGCCAGCTAGGTTTACAGCAACAGCAATTGGGCCTTCAGCAATCCCGGTTTAATGCTGAGCAAGAAGCTCAGCAGAGAGCGAGAGATCAGGAGAGCATCCATATTGCGCTTGCTAAAGCGGGCCAATTCGGCCCTGAGTCCCTGTCCGAAATTGAGCTTGATCTAATGCGGCGAAGCCCTCATGTCTGGCCGGTGTTTGATTCTAGGTCTGATGCTGCGATTCAGCGAGCCGCTGATGTATTTGATATTAATAGCCCGGCTGATGCCAATGACATGGAGTCGCTGGATCAAGTTAATCTGTTGCTTGATGACCTCATTAATGTAGGCGAGGGTGGGAAAAAGCGAATTTCTGGCTGGTACCCGGCACCAGACGGTAACAGCGTTACAGCTGAGCTTGAAATGACTCGCGAGGACGGCAGTACGTATCGCGCTCCGATGACGGAGGGGCGTGGCACTGAAGAAGATGCGATGGTCATGCAGATTCCTATAGAAAAAATAGTTAATCACATTCAAGGGATACGTGCGATTCGCAACGCATTCAATGCAGGCGGCCCCGAAGTCAAAAATAACGCCAATCGAATGTTGGCGATATTGCGCGGCGAGAAGATTGAGTCTGGGATGAGCCAGGATCGGCTGAATGACATTCTTGATCGTTACACCAAGGACCAAACCTCAATTCTCACTGACGATGCCCTCATTGATGCAACTGACCGTCAATCACGACTCAATGAGTTGGACGCAGTTTATGCGCGAAATTTAGGTGTTGATGCTCCAACTCTTAGTGAGGCCCGGCAATACGCACAAAGCAGAGGATTATCGTTAACTCCTCAGCTTCTGCAAGCCGTGCAACAGGAGTTAACCTCCCAAGCCCCTGGTTTAGATGAAGGTGGTAATGAGGAGCCTGTGGGACTAAGCATTTCTGAAGAGGTCGAGCAGCGTCACCAGCAGCGTCAAAAAGCACGCGAGCAGCGCGCGCGCGTCAATGAGATTGATGATGTGCTTGGAGATATTGAACGCACAATGCAGCCGCCGCCCACCTATCGAGGCTCCATGCTTCATCGAACGCCTATTTCGCCTGAGCAGCGCCAAGCATGGCTACAGCAAATTGATGAACTAGAGGCAAGCGGCGATATGACAGATCGTCTGCGTGCTCGGGCGTTTAAAATTGCCGAGCAGTTACGCCAGCCATAACCCTTTTATTGTGCCAGCCGGGAGGCTCGCCGTATGACCGATATTAACCGCGAAGATTTGCGGCAGTTTATTCGACAACGCAAGGCGACGCCTGCTGTTGCTAGCGAACCCGTGCAGGATGATGAGCGCCGAGGCTTCACCGATGGCCTTCAGCAAGGCTGGCATGGGCTGAAAGCCTCAGCAGGTGGTTTAACCGCGCTGGCGGGCGAAAAGCTGGAAAGCGATGCGCTTTATGATGCGGGCATGGGACTTTATGACCGCGAAACAGCCCAAGCGGCGGAGCATGATCTGGGGTATGGGCTTAGTGATTTTTTCTCTGAGCGCGATGACTTGGAGCGAGACCCGGGATGGGGCGAGTACATTGCCCATAGCCTGGGGAGCATGCTGCCTTCGGTAGCGCTAAGCATGGGCACTGGCGGCGCAGGCGGCATAGCTGCCCGTGGTGTTGCGCAGGGCTTGACCCGCAATTTATCAGCACGCGGCGCAGCACAAGCCACCCAGGCTGGGCAAGTAGGCGGGGCTGTTGCGAGCGGTGCTGGCGAGTATACCGGCAGTTTATACGGTGAGCTGGGTGATTCAGATGTAGCGCTAGCTCATGGCGTTATTGCAGGGACGCTTGACGCTGTATTGCCTGCTGGCTTGCTGCGGACAATGTCGCCCGCCATGCGAAGCCAGGCCAGTAACGATATTACGCAGCGTGTACTGAAGGATGCTGCTGAACGTGGTGTGCTGGGCAATATAAAGCAAAGAGGTATGCAGGGCGCCGCAACAGAAGGCGTTACCGAAGGGCTGCAGTCCATTGTTGAGCAGCATGCGCGCTATTGGGTAGAGGAAAACGGGGAGTCATTGCTGGCCAACGCGCCAGACATAGATTGGCGCGGAGTCGTTGATGGTATGGGGGTTGGGGCTGTTGCAGGGGCGGGACTATCGGCACCATCAGGTGCTGTTGAGTCACGTAATGCACGTCGTGAACTGGACCAGCTGAATCAGCAAGCAGAGCAAAGCAGCGCGCCTGACCCCTTGGAAGAGGGGGCTGAAGGGGGAATTGACGAGGCGATCCCGGGAGATGAGGATGCCGATTCTAGCTATCAGCGGGCGAGCGATTTAGGTAACCGTATCCAAATGGCAATGTCGAGCGTTGATGATATTGCTGGGCGTGCCAAGGGGACGTTTGAGGCAACGACACGGCTGCGTAATGTTCGTCGTTTAATTGATGAGTCTGAACGTCATTTTGAGAATAACGAGATTGACCTTGCTGAAATCAAGCTTGGAAGGGCTCAAGAGATAGAGCGTAGTTTACAAGAAAACCTCAGCCGGACTGGCACAAGAGAGCGTCCAATTGAGGGCGAAGTTTATGATGAACCACCTGTTTCAGGACTACTTGGCCAAGACAACGCGCTAGGCCTGGAGGCGCCTGACCCTAACGTCATCAACATGGGCGGACCAACTGCCGACACCACGCATTACGAGCCGCAAGCTCGTCATGTGCGCCGCGATGAAGGCATGGCCGCTCAGCGTGAAGGTGCTGAACACCTGCGCACGCAGGTGGCAGGTCAGCACCCACAGCTTGTTGATAGCGGCATTGTCTATGGTGATGGCCCCGTTGCAGGCAATGCCAACACTGGGCTTGATCAGCCATTCGCTGATCCTCGCTTTCAAGCATCACCTGAAGCCGCCTCACCGCAACGCGAAGCGATAGAAAGCCAGCAGGTAAACGCGCCTACTGCCGAAACAGCGCCCATACTAAAAGCCGATAGCAAGCCGTTCCAGACCCGTCGCGCTGTTGAGTTATCCAAACGTTTCCGCGATACGCCGAATGCTCAGCCTGTCGAGGTAGAAGGCGGATGGGGATTTTTAGCGCCCACTGAAACCGAAGCGACTACGTCTCAGGTACCGCGCTCGCCAGGCGCTACTCAAGGTCAAGATACAAGTATTTCACCCCCTGAATCACAAGTGCAGGCACCCGCAGATCGCGCTGAAGCTGAGCGCGTATTCAGCCAGCAGGGCTACTCCCTCAACCCTGAGCCTCGCACCCCTAACGCGGCGCCCATTCGCTCTGAAATTGAAGCTTCTATTCGTGACATGCCGGAAATGGCGGGCACCAGGGTTGTTCAGAGTACTGCCGAGCTTCCGCCTTCTGCTCTTATGGGCATGGCACTTCGTGGCGTTAATCCTTCAGACGTGCGTGGCATGTTTGTTGGTGATGAGCTTTATGTGGTCGCGGATAACGTAGACAGCGTTGAGGACGGCATTCGTACAGCGGTACATGAAGCAGTAGGCCATAAGGGGGTGCGTGGTGTATTGGGCGACGAGCTAGATACTGTTATGCGGCAGGTCTATAACTCTTTGCCATTAGATCCGCGCGGGCGTGAAGCGTTTAATGAGGTGTTGGAAAGCTACCCATTCCTTGATCGGTCCAACCCTGAACATCAGGTGATGATCGCTGAAGAGATGGTTGCACACCTTACTGAGAAAGGGTGGCAGCCTAATGTGCTGCGCCGTGCGGTTGCAAAAATCCGCGAACTGTTACGTCGGTATTTCCCTAACATGAACTGGACCGACGCTGATGTTATGCAGCTTTCCGAGCGTTCGCGCGACTACCTGCGGCAACAGCAGCGTGATACAGAGAGCCAAGGTGAACCCCATGAGCCTTCTGCGCCAAATAATGGCCAGCAAGGTGACGATACGCTGTTCAGTTTACGCAACGCCTTTGATGACTTTAGTGATGCTGACCGCTCAGCTGCTGAAAAAATAGGACGACCACCTACTACGCGCCGCCTTAAGGACTATTTAAAGCAGCGTTGGGATGGTATCGGGGAGCGCGTAAGGGTAGGTGCTGTTGATCAATATGCGGCTCTTAAGCGGCTGGATGAGCAGGTACACGGTAAAGATATGGCCGAGGAAAATATAACGGCCAGCAGTTGGGTGCTTGCTCGTATGTCGAGCGCGGCCAATGGGGCGCTGCATACCATGATGACAGCGGGTCGGCTTCGCTACATGGAAGATCAGCGCGTTATTTCTACGCGGGAAGATACGCGCGGACTTGGCGAGGTGTTGGGCGAGCTGGGTAGCCCCGCTGAAATTGAGCGCTTCTTCGGCTGGGTGGCAGGCAATCGATCAAAACAATTGGCCGATCAGGGGCGGGAAAACCTTTTCGAGCCAAATGAAATTGAGGCCATGACCACTTGGAACCGGGGGCGATTGGCTGATGGTCGTTCCCGTATAGGTGCCTATGCCAGCGTGTTCCGGGAGTTTCAGCAGTATCGTGACGATGTTCTCTCCATCGCAGAGGAGACGGGGGTAATAAGCAGTGATGCACGCACGCTATGGCGTGATGAATTTTACGTGCCTTTTTACCGGGTGCAGCGTGATGAGAAAGCGCCGGCAGGACCGATGCCCGCGGCTGGTTTGTCGCGACAAAAGCAGATGAAAAAGCTTAAAGGGGGGAAAGAAAACCTTAACGACCTGCTTGAAAACACGATGCTAAATTTTCATTACTTGCTTGAAGCCTCGCTCAAGAACAGGGCCGCTTCCCAAGCGCTTGATAATGCCCGGCAGGCGGGTATTGCCCATCAGGTACCTGAAAGCAACCGGGACACACAGACAAGCACTTATGTGCTGCGTGATGGTAAAAAAACGTATTATCAGGTTGATGACCCGCTCGTTTTTAATGCACTGACAGCGCTCGCTGACCCTGGCATGAATAGCACCATGATGCAGTTTATGCGGCAAATGAAACGTATCTTTACCGTTGGCGTAACGGCAACGCCACAGTTTCAGGTTGCCAACCTGATGCGCGATTCTATGCAGGCGGTGGCGACATCCCCTGTGAGCAAGAACGCCTTCGGTAACGTTATCAAAGGTGGCATGGCGTATCGCGACGCCAAAATAAAAGCCAAAATGATGGCGGCAGGTGGGTCGTTTCACTTCGGGCATGTATATGGTTCCAGCCCTGATGAGATACGGGCGCAGATGGCGAAGGTGCGTAGTGAAACCTTTACCATCAATAGCCTAAAAGACATGAAGCAAGGCATGAATCGCTTAATGGCCCCTTGGCAAAAGTGGACGGAGTTCAATAACTTTACAGAAAACATCAACCGTGCCCGTATCTATGAGCAAAACGCGGCAGAGCGCGGGGAGCTTTATGCCAATTTTCAGGCACGTGACCTGATTGATTTTGGTGCGCGCGGGGCTTGGCCTGCTATGCGCATCCTCACGGATATTGTGCCGTTTTTGAATGCTCGGATTCAGGGGTTGGACAAGATTTATCGGAGTGGTATCAAGCCTGGCACAAACGTGGTGGCGGCAGCATTTGGCTATGGTCAGCCGGGCGTGAGCGATAAGCAGGCCGCCGCCCGCTTCTGGGCCGTTGCGGGGGCAATGTCATTGGCATCCGTTGCGCTCTACTTGAATAACCGAGAAGAAGAGGAGTTTAAGAAGCTGGAAGATTGGCAAAAGGACAGCTACTACCATTTCTTCTTTGGGGACACTCATATCCAAATACCCAAGCCGTTTGAGGTAGGGGCGATTACCACGCTAGCGGAGCGCATCACAGAGCAATTTGTAGACGATGAGGCTACTGGCGATCTCTTTGCGCAGCGCTTGGGACACATGCTGACGCAGACCTTTTCCTTCTCGCCAGTTCCTCAAGCGGTACAGCCCATGCTTGATGTTTATTCAAACCGTGACGCCTTTACAGGCCGCCCAATTGAAAGCATGGGAATGGATCGCATGTCTCCAGAGTTGCGGCGCAGGGAGTCCACGACGAAGCTTGCTTCAGGCCTTAGCCATGGGCTTAATGCTACGGTTGGTGGTATTGGCGACCCCGACGACAATCCTTTTGCGCTAAGTCCTGTACAGGTAGATCACTTGATCGGTGGCTATTTGGGACAGCTAGGCAGCTGGGGAGCGGGTGCCATTGATATCGCCTGGAATACGGCGACTGGCCACGATACTCCCGCGAAGCGTTGGTATGAATATCAACCTGTTCGGCGTTTTTACCGAAATCTGGGCAATGAGGACACCTACACCAAATACGGAACTGTATTTTATGATGCCTTGCGGGAGGCGCAGCGTGCGCATACCGACATGCGAGAGCTAAGGGAAATGGGTAGGTTGGAAGAAGCTCAGGCGCTGGCACGCAATAAGGGCGACCTGCTGCGCTTAAGGCCAGCGTTGAACAGCGCCCAAACACGGCTTCGTACCATTGGCCAGCAGATTGAGGAAACGCAGCGCTCAGCGTTAAGCGCCGAAGAAAAGCGCCAACGTATCGACCGCTATAGAGCGATTCGCAATCAAATCCAGAAAGCGTTAGGCGAGAGAGTGGAACAAGCGCGTCGGGCTGGCTGATTAACGGCGGCGCTTACCACCTGTAGCGGCAACGCCCAAGAAGAACAGGGCCCCAAAGAGTAGCGGCGGGTAGTTAATCAGCACCGCCGCCACCAGTACAAAACCGGGAATAAACACGTAGCTAATGATCAGCCAACCACGCAGGGTCTTCCAGTGGTAACTGACTGTGGTCATCACGATCAGGCCGAAGAGGCCAAAACCTAGTATGACGGCGAGAATGTCGGCAGTTTCGGGTGATAGCATTTTAGGCCTTTCCTTTATGGTGTGGACGCGCGGGCATTAAGGCTTATACATTTGAGTTTGGGCTCAATCTAATTAAGGGAATTATGATGGTAGTTAGAATTACAGCTGCTGGGGCAGCCATGTTGCTATTAATTGGGTGTGCAAACTCTACGGGCGGATCACAAAATGTGGGCTGGCATAAAACAGGCGCTTCCAGTCAGGAGTTTTATAAGGATAGGGCAAGCTGTGCTGCAATGGCAGGGCCTGCTAACCATCAAATAGTCACTCCTCAGCAAACGGGATATGGCAGTTTAAGCTCTGGCTTTCAGCAAGGCTGGAATGCCATGTCTGCTGCTAATGCTGCGCAGTCTAATCAGCGAATTTTTGAAGACTGCATGAGAGGGAACGGCTGGTCTTTGATGACAGCCAGCGAGTCCAAGCGAAGAGATAGAGCACACGCCTCAACGCAAAGCCAGAAAGTAATAAAAGAAGATGCGTTCTGGGGGGGGCTTGAACAGCGAGTGCCAAATTTTAGAGAAATAAACGAGCAGAAAGCTTTTCACGACTGGCTTGCGCAACGCAATAATAAGAGATGGGTCTTTAGCATTTGCTAAAAACACTAAGCCACCGTACTCGGTGGCTTAGTGTTTATCATGTTGCTTACTTAAGCAATACGCTTACTGATCCAGGATACAGCACTATCAGTCAGCGACTCTTTGCCGTGGTGCTCACGGTGCTGACTCCAGATCATTCCACCTGACACAACGGCAAGACTTAGTAGCATTCCAGCAAGTAAAAATTCATTCATAATATACCTCGCCTTTGAAATTATTTTCTTGCTGCTTATCTGTGGCGTGCATTCAGGGCAAGCAGGCATGAGTTTAGGCAATTGCGAGGGCCTGCTATTGCTTGCTGCGCACCTTAATAAATACAGTGGCTACCGCTGCAACGCCACCAAGACCTAACGCTGATGCTGCAAGCTCATGGCCTTTTAACCCTAATAGAGCAGTGATACTTAGAAAGGCCACCCCAAGTCCAAAAGCCATCCATTGTCCACGCTGGATTTCGCCGATACTCGCATCTTGCGCGCGAACATCAGAATCGGCGATTCTTTCGTTTACTTGGTTTTCTTTCACTTCGCTCGAATGGCGATGTTCTTGCTCTTTCTCAGCCATTGCCAGGATACGTTCGGCAGAACCGGGAGCTATTTCTTCATACTTCCTCATTTCTGAGGAGGGAGGAAGGGGGCCTGAATAGCTCATCTGTTGAGCTATTAGACCCATTTGTTCGGGGGAAGACGAAGGGGCGTGTTCTACTTCACTCGGTGAGCTGGAGGTGTCTGCCATGCCGTTCCATTGCCTTCTTCATGTCCGTGCCAACGCGCATAAAATCGTCGCTCATAGCTTGTTTGTCATCCTTTGGCGAACTTATGACTGCCTCGAAACGACGGACAGGCTTTATGTTGCCTCTTTGTGCAGCGGAGACGCTTACTACACGAGCAAAGTGACCCGCGAAATTCTTAATTTTGAGACTCATAATTTTGTTACCTCGTAGCCTCCTAACAACATAGCGCATTTTGCTACATCTTAGATAGCGAAAAGCGGTAAAGGTTTAGGCTACTTATCGTCTTTCCGCTTGATGTCGAAGTTATTTTTCAGGTCTTCAAGCATCTTTCCGAACTCCCCTACCACTTTCTCAAGCTCATCCTCGACTTTATCCGGGCTACTTAAAGACAGCTCGAAGCTTTCCTGTAGGCGAGCGACGATCTCCGCTGTCTGGGTGCGGCGATTTTTTTTGGCCGCCTGCTGTATACGCTCCTTAAGGTCAGGTGGTATTCGCAGGTTTATCTGGGGGTCATCTTTTCTCATGCGCTAAATATGTAGCACGCTGCTATTGCGGTCAAGGTAGCAGCGTGCTACCTTGGGGTTGTTGGTAGCATGGTGCTACCTGCTGTAAGGAGTATTTATGGCTAACGCTAACCCGCAATTCAACCTTCGAATCGATCCAGAGCTAAAAGCTTGGCTCGACGCTAAAGCCAAAGAAACTCGCCTTAGCCGCACGTGGCTGGTCAACAACCTTATCCGTGAAGCAAAGCGCCATGATGAAGAAAAAACAGCAGCCTGAAACAAAAGAAGCCCCAGGTGCGGGAACACCTAGGGCTTCGGATACACAGAACCAACCCATCAAAGAAGGAAACTGCGCCATGAATAATAGCACTAATGCCATCATTATCGCCATTGAAGCTGCCACCATCGGCGGCGAAGCCATTAACACCGTAAATGCGCGGGATCTACACGAATTTCTTGAGGTTAAAGCTAAGTTCACCACCTGGATTCAAAGCCGTATCAAGCAGTACGGTTTTGTCGACGGACAAGACTTTGTGGCGCACGAAATGGAGCCCGGGAAAGGCTTTAAGATGGGCTCACAAAAAAATGAAGCCCTACAATCAATCACTTATGCTGATAACTTTGGACAGCAAGGAAGGGTCGAGTATCACATCTCTCTCGACATGGCTAAAGAGCTATCCATGGTCGAGCGCAATGAGAAGGGTAAGCAAGCCCGGCAGTATTTCATTGAGTGTGAGCGGCGCGCTAAAGAAGCCATCTCATCACTACCTGATTTTAGCAATCCAGTTATTGCCGCCCGGGCTTGGGCTGACGCTAAAGAGTCAGAGCAAAAAGCAGTGGCTCAGCGCGACCAAGCGATTGCCACCAAGGCTCAAATCAGCAGCAGCCGCGAAGCTTCGGTAATGGGAAAACTGTCCGCTGCCTCCCGTAAAGTGCATAAGCTAGAGCAGGAGCTAGGCCGAAATTCGACTGAGGCCACGGTAACCGCCGTTGAAAAAGCTATGGGCTGTAAGTATGGCAAGCAGGGCTTTCGGCCTCTGAAGAACTGGTGTAAGGAAAAGGGCATTACCCCAAACAAGGTACCGTGTCCCCGTTACGGCGAGGTAGTGGCTTGGCCTGCTGAGGCATGGCAAGCATGCTATGGCGTTAAGCTGGAAGAGCTGTTTGGTCGGGAGGAAGCGGCATGAGTAACATCATCGACTTTAACGCTCGGTCAAAGCTTGGATTATGCGATATGTGTGGCCGCCATGAGCCAGGCATGCAGTTGGTAAAGGATGAAGAAGACAAGGATATTCCTTATCGCAACCGCTGTGTTAGCTGTATTAGTGAATGGGGAGGTAGTGACGACTGCTTTTCGCACGTAATGGGCAAGTGTGACCCTGTCATTGACTTGGATACTCGGTGGCAGCTCCTTGCGTTGCTCTCTGGCATGGTTAGGCTTCGTGATAGCAGCGGCAGCACCGAAGTATCTAAGTTGGTCGGTCAGCTTGGTAGAATCATTGAGCGCCATGAGCCAGCCCTAGGGGGTGATTCATGAACCGCCTAACCTACGCTAACGACCTGCTGCGAAACGCAATCAGCCTGCTCACGTCACTATCAGCGGATGTAGAAGATATGCACTATGGGGCCCTAATGGGCACTATCCAGCAACTGGAGTTACTGCGGGAAGCTATCAACCTAAAAGCCTCGGTATTAACTGCTAGTGAGGCACTGCAAATAGATGTGGTGTCTATGCTGGGACACGAAGCGATTTCGTTAAATGTTGCAGAGCTGCTTGATAATTATGTGTCGGTTCGCCTCAGCGGTCTTGAGGCTGCTGTTCTCAGCGTGCAATCTCGTTACCTGGATGCAGATGATAAGCCCTTAACCATGATTGGGCAGTCCATGTTTGAGGCGCGATGCTGGATAGGTGCGGCGGCCTATGCGGTGAATGCTGAATTGAATGCACAGCTAAGTGTTCGCTTAGTGGCATGACAGCACTAAACGAAAGTATGAGCATAGTCCTATATCGTCTAGATAGAATTTGCGCACAAGGTAGCTGGCATCTAGGCTGAAGTTGTCGGTGGCAGGAGAGCCACTGGAGAAACGGAAGTCACGCTCAGGAAGGGCGGCACAAGCTAGGAAGGCAAAAGATAAATAAAACGTCCCAGCCGGGGCGTTTTTTTTGCGTGCGTAAAAGCCTTCATACTATCCGTATAGCATTGGGTTCAGGTGTGTATGCCTTGCACAATAAACAAGGCATTAGCGGCATATCGATTGGCATGGCACACCGTTATTATTGCCGTCCAGACGCCCGTTTCCGCACTGGAGAAGATGAAACATCGCCTCTTCACACGAACTCATCTGACCGCATGACTTACGCTGATCGCAGCTGAATTCTGCCACTGGCTCTGAAAAAATGGTTTCGGTAACTCAAATGATACTGCCACTTCGCAAGCCCCCAGGCGGGGGCTAGTACGAAATTTCTAGGAAAGGTCAGTCAACGCTTCAGGATGCTTCTCAGCTACTCGAAGCAGTGTACGTGCAGTACCTGTAGGGACTCGACGGCCTTGTTCCCAACCACGAAGGGTGCCGGGGCTCACGTCCAATAGTTTGGCGAACTCCCCCTGCGATAAGCCCATGCGATGGCGAATTTCTGCGGCTTTGGGTACTTCTACTTGAGTTTCGCGAGCGGGCTTGCCTTGCTTCATTTGGCGTATGGAGGCCAGGAGTGTATTACCAAGCTCTTCACCAGTCATAAAGTCATTACTATGCATCTTCAATCTCCTCTTTAATCTGCTTGAGGATATGAGAGGGGATATTCCCACGCACTGATTTGGCATAGATCACCAGAAGCCAAATCTTTCCATCCGGTAAGCAGTTGTAATAGATAACACGTACACCGCCGCTTTTGCCTTTTCCGTGAAGCTTCCAGCGGACTTTACGACATCCGCCCGAACCTGGGATAACGTCACCAGCCTCAGGGTTTTTGGCTAGCCACTCAAAGAATGCAATTCGTTCGTCTTCACGTAATAGTGAATTAGCACTTGTCTTGAAGATGTCGGTTTCAGCGATAGTGTACATGGTGTAATTGTGCGTCACTGACGCACTTTGTGCAACTATAATGAGAGGGAGAATTCAGAGAAACGGGTAACTGCTTGAAGGGGGAAGGAGGTGGGTAATCAGGAGAAAAACCATTAGTATAACGGTTAATCGTTATACTAATGGCAATTAACTAGCTGATATTAAATAGAAAAAAGGCGTTTGTAGTCTGGTCTTGAAAACCGGCATAGGTTAATAGCCTATCCAGGGTTCGAATCCCTGTCCCTCCGCCACTTATCTCGAAAAGCCCCTGATTCTTCAGAGGCTTTTTTCGATTCTAAGCTCTGCATTTTTGTCCCAATACCTCCTCTATAGAATGCACCGGTCTTTCATTGTGTCCAGAATGTGCAAGCGCGGTGGCTTTGGCGCATTCTTGTAGCATGATTGGCACAGCTTTTTACTCTCTTACCCACCTGGCCTCAGCCACCAAGCCGCTTTCAGCAGACTAGCAGTTACTGCATAAACCAGCCGTGGCTTACTACCAACGACTGACCGGTCATCACATTGCTCTCGGCGCCCGCAAAGAACAGTACGGCATCGGCCACATCGTCAGTGGTAGTGAATTGCCCATCCACGGTGTCTTTAAGCATGACGTTCTTGATCACTTCCTCTTCAGTGATACCCAGCTCTTTTGCTTGCTCAGGGATCTGTTTGTCTACCAAGGGTGTGCGCACAAAACCTGGACATACCACGTTGGACGTCACGTTGTACTCTGCTCCTTCCTTGGCCAGCACCTTGCTAAGGCCGATCAGGCCATGCTTGGCGGTGACATAGGGCGCCTTGAGCTTAGAGGCCTCTTTGGAGTGGACCGAGCCCATATAAATTACACGGCCATAATTGGCGGCGTACATGTGCTTTAAACAGGCTCGCGTAGTAAGGAATGCGCCGTCAAGATGAATGGACAGCAGCTTTTTCCAGTCCTCAAACGGAAAGTCGACCAGCGGATGCACGGTCTGGATACCTGCGTTACTGACCAGGACGTCAATCTTGCCGTACTTGGCAATGACCTCATTGACCGCCTTTTCGACTTGCGCTTCGTCGGTGACGTTCATTGCCACCGCAAACGCATCGGCGCCCGAGGCCTTGATCTCTTCGGCAGTGGCCTTGGCGGCATCCAGGTTGAGATCAGCGATGATAGGAGTACCACCCTCGGCAGCAAAACGAATGGCAATTTCCTTGCCGATGCCGCTGGCAGACCCAGTAATAAGACCAATTCTGTTGTCAAAACGCGCCATGGTATACTCCTTTTAAGTGTTGGAAGTGCCATCAAGATAATCAAAAACAACCTGACCCAAGCCAAGGACCAGGTTGGCGATGCAGTGAGTGGCTGAAACCACGCCAAGAACCGGCAGATAAGCAGCATATAATTCTCGCTGATCACTGTGGTAGACAACACTCCATCATGGCAAATTACTAAAGACCGCTACTTCAAACGGTAAGCAACGGCTTTCAGAAGAGGGGGAAATATGATTTGCTTAATCTTCCGTCTCTTTTGTAAACGTTTTTACACGTCTTTCTGTCCACCACATCCAGATAATCGAAATAAGTGTTACCGCGAAGCACAGCATCCATACGGTGGTGGCGATGCCTGTCAGGTCGACGAGGGCGCCAAACATGATAGGCAGTAGAAAACCTCCCAGGCCGCCTGCAAGGCCGACAATGCCGGACACCAAACCAAGGTTTTCCTGGTAGTCATTGGCAAGATACTTAAAGACGGAGGCTTTACCAATTCCCCACGCAATGCCCACTACAAATAGCGCGGTAGTGAAAAGCCACACGGGAATGCCAAACCCAAACTCCACGCGAGCCCCATTGGCAGCGCCTTGAACGCTATAGTAGGTCTCTGGATAGGACATGATAAAGAGCGCAATTAAACTCGCCCATAAGCATGTCCAGGTTACAGTGTGGGCGCCGAAACGATCCGATAACCAACCGCCGAATGCGCGAATAATGCCGGAAGGCAACACGAAAATAGTGGCAATCACGGCAGCTAATTGAATGCCAAAGCCATATTCATTCATGTAGTAACGGGTAAGCCATAGTGAGACGCCGACATAGCCGCCGAACACTACCGAGTAGTATTGACAATACTTCCAGACTTTTGGGTCGTTGATAACGTTGAGCTGCTCACGCAAGGAGCTACGTTGTGTATTGCGATGGCTCGGGTCAGTAAACGAGAAGAACCAAAAGAAAGCGGCAGTTGCGAGCATGATAATCGCATACAGATTGGGTACCGCTTGCCAGCCAAGCATAACGATAACGGTAGGGGCTATGTATTTGGTAACCGCGGCACCCGCATTGCCCGCTCCAAATACCCCCATTGCCAAGCCTTGGCGATCTTTTTCAAACCACTTTGCCGTATAAGTGATACCAACCGAAAAAGCCCCCCCGGATAGGCCAATAAAAGCGCCTAGTATTAATAACTGCCAATAAGCGGTGGCGAACTGCACCAGCCAGATAGCGGGCACAATAACCAAAAGCACAATAAAGAAAACCGGACGCCCGCCGTAACGGTCTGTCATTGAGCCCAAGGGCAAGCGGGCGAGAGCACCGGTAAGAATGGGAATGGCCGTTAAAATGCCAAACTGCGTTCCGTTAAGTGCTAACTCCTCGGCAATAGGAACGCCAATTTCACCAAACATGGTCCAGACCATAAAGCACATGGTGAACGCAAAGGTGTTGGCAATGAGTACCGCATTCTGCTTAAAACGATGGGTAGCCATGGCGCCCCCTGAGTTTTCGCGTCAATAGGATAGATAGCATTGATATCCAGGTCCTCAATTTAATTGGCATCAAATCACTATGGATTACGCACATAGGCATTTTTGCGCAGGTAGAACCACCAGTTGATCAGTAGGCAAACCAGGTAAAAAACGGCAAAACCATACATGGCTACTTCAGGCGAGCCTGCACGAATTTGATCCCCCAGCACAACGGGAGCAATAAACGAGCCGTAACCAGCAATAGCCGCTGTCCAACCCAGTACCGGACCTTTTTTCTGCGCGTCAAAAATAAAGCCAATACTGCGAAATGTAGAGCCGTTGCCGATGCCGCTGGCGGTGAAAAGCACCATAAACAGCAGCATGAATAACCAGAAGTATTGGTTAGGATCGGTGGCGTTGTACGCCAGCATCATGACGTAACCTGCCCCGGCTGATGCAAAGACCATTACCACCGTGATGATTTGTGTGACCAGTGAGCCACCGAATTTATCGGCTACCCAGCCACCGATAGGGCGTACCAGCGCACCTATAAAAGGGCCTATCCATGACCACGTAAGCGCGCTGGGCGCATCCGGGTTGGCGATTCGATTAATGCTTCCATCGGCAGCTATTTCGGCCATATTGCCGAATATAATCGTGATTGAAAGGGGAAGAGCCGCTGAAAAGCCAATAAATGAGCCAAAGGTGACGATGTAAAGTAGCGTCATTGCCCACGTGTGTTTATCACGGAAAATCGTAAACTGCTTTTGGATATTAGGTTTAATTTGTTCGCCAGGTATAAGGCGCAGCATGATCAGAGTGACAATGACGGTGCAGGGCAGAGCCAGCCACATATTTAGCCAAGACAGCGCCACAAGGCCAAGGAACGTCGCAATAATACCTACACCATAAAGCCCCAGTATTTTGCCAAATGCCTGTAGCGGTGTGCCTGGGTCGGGGCTAATAGGGCGCAAGTTATTCATACCAAACCAGCCAGCAAAGGCCAAAGGGATGAGAAAGAGCACCCAGATAAACGCCGCATTCTGTATCCAGGTAAGGGTGCCCGCCTCAATGCGGCCAATCAAGGTTCCGCTTGTGTTTTGAAGCTCCATGGGGCCGCCCGCAAGAACACCAAAAAGGCCGACAGTCATCACCAGGGGAACAAGGATTTGCATGGTGGTGACACCAAAATTGCCAAGCCCTGCGTTCATTCCCAGTGCGTAGCCTTGCTGTTTTTTGGGATAGAAGCTCGAAATATTACTCATGGAACAGGCAAAGTTTCCTCCGCCAATACCTGATAACAGGGCCAGTGCCTGAAAAATCCAGAAAGGCGTGTTCGGATTCATAAGCGCGAACCCAGTGCCTGCTGCGGGTATGATCAGCAATGCTGTGGTGAGAAAAACCGTATTACGTCCCCCCGCTAAACTAAGCATAAATGCCGCAGGGATACGTAATGTTGCGCCCGCCAGCCCCGCAGTAGCGGTAAGGGTAAAGAGCTGGTCAGTAGTGAAAGGAAAGCCCAGGTTTTGCATCTGGGTGGCGATCATGCCCCACATCATCCATACCGCAAAGCCTACCAGAAGGCTCGGAATAGAAATCCATAAATTGCGGTTTGCAATGTGCTTTCCTTCGTTTTCCCAGAAGCCGGAGTCTTCGACATCCCAGCGTTCAATGTCAGCATTTTTTCTGGCCATCATGTACCCCCTTGTAGAAAAGTGCCGCATAGCACTGCTTATACGAAAGATACGCGCTAGCAAGCAGAGGGGGAATGAGGCAGGTCAATGGATGGGAACTCTCAAGTACCTCTTACGAGGTATGTATGCTGAGTATCTAATGTACTGTTTTTAAAAGTTTTAATGGTGCGCTAGGTGGTGTAATAAATGGCAATAAGTGGAAGTTGGATTTTAAGGGGTATCCACTCATGGCAGGCTTTCAGCTACTTATTGAGGCCTTCTTGTACGGCCCAAACAGCCGCTTCAACGCGGGAGCGCAGGCTTAGCTTTTTGAGCAGGTGCTTAACATGTACCTTGACGGTGCCTTCGGTAATATCAAGCTTGCGAGCAATGAGCTTGTTCGACATGCCTGCGGCTAATTCGGCAAGAATCTCTTTTTCGCGCTGAGTAAGCGCATTAATAGACGGTTTCGCAGGGAGTGAACGCTGGTTGCGCAATGCTTGGGCAAGTAGCGCTGTTAAATTTTCGCTAATGGCCATGCGGCCTTTGGCAGCCTGGCGCAGTTGATGAATCATATCCTCTGGCTCCATGTCCTTTAACAAGTAGCCATCGGCCCCGCCACGCAGCGCATCGACAACGTCGTCTTCCTGATCTGACACGGTATACATAATGACGCGGCCTGCATAACCTTCTTCGCGCAAATGTTTAAGTGTTTCCAAGCCATCCATCTCGGGCATATTGAGATCCAGCAGCACCATGTCTGGATCAAGCGTGATGGCTTGATGGATGCCTTCACGGGGGCTTCCTGTTTCAAATACCAATGCCAGATCATCTTCCATTTCCAGTAATTGACGTACGCCTCGTCGTAGCAATGGATGATCATCAATTACGATAAGTGTGGCGGGCTCGTCGTAAATTTCGCTAGCCATATTCAAGTACTTCCTTCCTTGATAAGACGTTCGGTCAACGGGGTAAAGCACAGATAAACGCCTGTGCCTCCTTCTGGTCGATTATTGAAATGAAGGTCGGCATTAATGTTATTGGCTCGGTCACGCATGATCACTAATCCGTAGTGCATGGGGGGGGACTGATCATCCTGTAGTCCTATACCGTCATCTTCAATCGCCAAGTGCAGTGCTGCCTGATCAAATACCAGGCTAACGTGTGCCCAGTGAGCTTTGGCATGCTTATGTGTATTGGCGAGTGCTTCACGAGTGATTTGCAGCAGGTGTATTTCTTCACTTGCGCTAAGTAAGTGAGGCGGCAGGCGGTAGGTTAGCTCGACCGGGAACCCAAGCCGCTGGCTAAACTCTTTGATGGTTTGCTGTAGTGCGGGCTGAAGGCCTGGCTTATCCAAACTAAGCCGGAACGTGCTTAATAGCTCACGGAGCTGGCGATAGGCACTATTCAGCCCTTCACGTAAATCGCTGGTTACGCCACGTTGTTGCTCAGCAGAAAACTGTTTCTCCTGCATGCGCTCCAGGCGTGTTACCTGCATTTTTAAATAAGACAGCGACTGCGCGAGTGAATCGTGAAGCTCACGGGTAATAATCGTGCGCTCGTTGACAAGAGAAAGTTGTTGCTCTTCTTCAATACGCTTCTGCAAAAAGATAGCCGTGGCCAGGTTGTCGGTAAGCGTATTGAGTAGCTGCTGCTTCGATGCGTTGATGGGCGCAGAGTAGCCCACGGTAAGGGAGCCAAGAATCTCCTCGCCAACCGCAACGGGCAGCACGATCGCTTCGGCATTGCGAGCAACTGCATTGCCTCGTTGCGGCTCCAGGCAGGCAAGGCAGTTTAAGTCTCGACAATAGAGAGGCCGCTCGGATGAGTGGGTTGCCAAAATTGCCATATCTGTATCGTCATGCTCGCTACGCAGCGAAAGCACGATAGGGCCGATATCCAGTAGGTCCTCAAGCTCGCGTAAGATAGGTGCCGTGCTGGCGCAAAGGTCATTGCCGCCCCCATAAAGCGTACGGCTTCCATTGTGAATGATCTGGAGGGCGCGATTGTGGCGTTTAAGCTCTGCCTGCTTGTGAGATACACGCGCTTCCAACGCCTGGTAACGCGTATCCAGCCTTGCTGCCATCTGATCAAAAGCGCGCCCAAGCTGGCCTAGCTCATCGTGGCTGGAAAAATTAGAGCGATATTGAAAGTTGCCATGGCCCGCTTCGCGGCTCAGAACTCTAAGCTGGCGAAGCGGCGTCACCAGATTATGCCGAATATCGTAGAGCGCAATGAAAAGCAGCACACCAATCAAAAGGAAAAAAAGCAGCTGCAGAGAACCCAGTAAATGCATCTTGGATTTAGTGCTGCTTTCAAGTGTCGAGACATACTGGTCAATATGATGAATAAGATTATTCAGCGCTACTCTGGCTTGTGCTATATCGTTGCTACTACCGTGAATAGCATCATCAAGCAGGGGGATTAAGGTGTTATGCCACAGCGCTTTTAGCCCAGCAAGCTGCTCTTGAAGCACCTCATCATGGGTGTAGTGATACCCAACGGCGAGTACTGGGCCTTCCAGTTTCCCGGTAAGCTGATCAGTCAGTCGGTTAACGTTTTGTTGAGACCCGTTTTGCGTTTGGGTCAATGGGCCTAAGGCTTCAGAAAGCTGCGCGCTGTTCAAGCGTAATGAGCCCGCGACATTAATCGCCGCTGCATCGCCTTGGCTATTTTGGGCAATCATCATGGTGAAGCCGATGCTGAGAACGGTCATCCCCGTGATGGCCAAGAGGTAAGCAGTAATACGAGCTACAAGAGAGTGGCGTAAGAGATTCATGCGACTCCCATGGATTTAAAAAAGGAGAGGTCTTAAAAGGATAAGTAAAAGCTGCTGAAGCCGACGGCATGGCTAACGATAAATGACTATATTACTTATCGAAAGATATGAGAAGCAGATACACCGTATCTTGGTGAATCATGTAATCTTCTTTGTCTCTCGTCAATATAATGGCTGGTTAAGAGGCCTATCACGTAAAACCTAAACAAATGTGAGGCCGTGTGATTTTTTAGATTCGAGTATTTCTGATGAGCGTTATTTTTAGTGCTCACAAGCGACGTCTTCGCACATTGAAAATGCGCTAG
>NZ_JBQSYD010000022.1:0-69184 GCF_052378905.1 Halomonas sp. AOP22-C1-8
TATTGCCAGGCTAAAAGAAGAGAAACCCAAGCTGCATGCCTCGCTTAATCAGCTTAAGACCAGCATTGACCGGCCCTTGGCGGCGATACTGACGCTTAATACAATTGCGCATACCGTTGGTGCAACGGCAGTGGGCGCGCAAGCGGCAGTGGTATTCGGCGAAGCCTCCATTGCCATTGTGTCTGCTGTCATGACAATGCTGATTCTGGTGCTGTCTGAAATTATTCCCAAGACGATTGGCGCTACTTATTGGCGCGGGCTGGCACCACTTTTGCCGCGTTTACTAAAGCCGATGATAGTGGGGTTACTGCCCTTTATCTGGATGTCGGAGCAGATTACGCGTCGGCTGGGCACGTCAGAGCATGATGTTGATCTACGTGATGAGATCAAAGTGCTGGCGCGCGTAGGGCTTGAGGAAAAGGTGTTGGATGCCGACGAGTCGCGCACCATCATCAATATGCTTAACTTGCATGACATTGCCGTAAGCCAGGCCATGACGCCAAGAACGGTATGCGTGACAGTGCCCCCTAACATGGACGTCAAAACATTTGATCAGCAGTACGGTAAGACATCCTTTACGCGCTTTCCCGTTATGGATAACGGTGAAATGGCCTTTGGCTATGTGCATAAATCCGATACATATCACGCCGATGACGCCAAAACCATGCGCGAGCTTATGCACCCCATTGGCAGTGTCGATATTGCGCACAATGTAGAGCAGGTTTTTGCTTCAATGCTCAAGGACCATCTGCACATGCGCGTTGTGTATGACGAGCATGGCACCTTTGTAGGCCTTATTACGCTTGAAGATATTATTGAAACCATCCTGGGTCAGGACATCATTGATGAGACTGACAGCGTGGCTAATTTAAGGCATCACGCCAAGCAGCGCTGGCTGACACGTGTAAAGCATAAAGTCCCCAATGCTAGCGCTTAGGCTAGCCGTGCGAAGGGGGCTTCAAAAGTGGCGGGAGCTGTCCTTTGAACGTCAGCCAATAGCACGGGTGAATATTCGCTTTCTTAGCACTAAATGTTCTATAGTGGATTGCTTAAAGGTGGTTTAAGGTATTAAAAGCAGTAATCACCCGCGAAGGAGGCACAATGTCATTACGTATTAATGCGGTCGTTCCCGATTTTGAAGCACAAACTAGCCAAGGGCCTATCCAGTTCCACGAGTGGATTGGTGATAGCTGGGCTATTTTATTTTCACACCCCAAGGACTTTACACCGGTTTGCACCACGGAGTTTGGTGCTGTAGCCACGCTAAGCGCCGAGTGGAAAAAGCGCGGCACTAAGGTGATTGGTGTGTCGGTTGATGGCGTTGAGGATCACAAACGCTGGGCCGACGATATCACCCGGTATAGCGGCAGCGACGTTGATTTTCCGATCATCGCCGATGAAGGCCTCAAGGTTTCCAAACTGTTTGATATGCTGCCCGAAGATGCCTATCTGCCGGATGGCCGTACGCCAGCCGACAGCGCCACGGTACGCTCGGTGTTTATCATTGGGCCGGATAAGCAGCTAAAGCTATCCATGACCTATCCCATGACGGTAGGGCGTAATTTCGCTGAAATTCTACGTGCTCTGGATGCCCTGCAGGCAACCGTTAAGCACGGTGTGGCGACTCCCGCTGATTGGACAGTTGGTCAGGATGTTATTATTCCGCCAAGCGTTTCAGATGACGATGCCAAGCAAAAATTTGGTGAGTTTGACGCGGTGCTGCCTTACCTGCGTAAAACATCGCTAAAATAAGCGCGCAGTCATAGCGTTCTTACTAAAGCCCTAGGGTTATTAACGCCTTGGGGCTTTTTTAATGGCGCCTGATAACCCATTACGATGTTGCGAACACACGTTATTTAACCGCTGTTGATACGCTTGGTCTGTTAGTTTAAGGCTTTGGTTAGCCGCTGAGCTTCCGCGATGGTTTGGGCGGCCTGGTCTGTATCACGCATAACGCGCTGTAAGTGGTTTAGGTCGTTTCGCCCTCTTCAACACGCTGTGCGATTGCTGGTTGGCTAGCAGTGAGCAAGCAGGGCTCGTAACCAAAAGCGCCCTTGATGAAAGGGCGCAAATAGCTAACGAAACGTATTCAAGCCGAATAGTTAGGCGTGGACGTACTCAACCAGCGCTTGCGCAAAGGTATCGGTGTTGCCCGTGCCGCCCATATCGGGCGTGACCATGTCACGGCGGGTCTCTAACACCGAGCGAATGCCGTGGCGGATAGTTTCGCCTTTGTCTGCCATGCCCAAATGATCAAGCAGCTGCGCGGCAGCCAACAATAGAGCGCAGGGGTTGGCGAGCTTTTTACCCGCAATGTCAGGGGCTGAGCCGTGTACCGCTTCAAAAATCGCCGCTCTGTCACCAATATTAGCGCCAGGTGCTAAGCCCAGCCCGCCCACCAGGCCTGCACACAGGTCTGAGAGAATATCGCCAAACAGGTTCGTGGTGACCACCACATCAAACTGATGCGGGTTCATCACCAACTGCATACAGGCGTTATCGACAATCATCTCTTGAAACTCAATGTCGGGATATTCGCTTGCGATCTCACGCGCCACATCCAAAAACAGCCCTGAGCTGGTCTTGATAATATTGGCTTTATGCACTGCAGTGACCTTTTTCCGGCCACTGCTTTTGGCCAGCTCAAACGCATAACGCACAATACGTTCGGAGCCTTTACGGGTTACCTTGATCACTGAAATGCCGGTGTTGCCGTCGTCGATCATCTCCTGACCGTCAGACAAATACGCACCTTCGGTATTTTCGCGTACGGTGATCATGTCGATGTCTTCAAAGCGCGAACGAGTGCCAGGAAAACTGATCGCCGGGCGTACGTTGGCATAAAGGTCAAAGTGACGGCGTAGCTGTACGTTAATGGAGGAGAAGCCCTTGCCAATGGGCGTGGTCAGCGGGCCTTTCAATGCAATGCCGTGTTTCTCTATAGCATCAAGCGATGCCTGCGGGATCAACGTTCCATGATTTTCCAGCGCTGACAGGCCTGCATCCACAAACTCGTATTCAAAGCCGCACTCAAGCGCATCGAGCACGCGCAGGGTGGCATCCATAATTTCAGGCCCAATGCCATCGCCTTTAATCACCGCAATTGAATGGCTCATGTGCTACTCCTCAGGAAGATGGGAACGCGTTGGCCGAAATGTTGACCAGGTTCAATGATGGCGCCTTATGCGCTTGATGCCCATGGTAAGCGATGGTGGCGCTGAAGCGCATCCTGCGCTGGCTATTTCAGTATACCACCAGGCCTCAAGTGCGCTGGGGTGCAGAAGAGGTAGGTTGCTGGTAAACTCTGCACCGGTTCTGCCGCTTAACCTTCAGTGGCAAGGTAACTTCGTAAAATATCTCGGCAAGGCATCTGCGCAATGAAACGCTCATTGGCAACATCTGTAGTACTTACCACTGGGTTGATGACTCCACCCTAGGTATTCCCTCTTTCGAAAACGCCATGGCGCGAAAGCGCTTCCACGGCGTTACGGCATTCTATTGCTGTTATTTGGCTACTGACGCTCTTGGCGTCTTCATCCTGCAGCCTGACTCATACAATCTGGTTTTGAATGACGTGACATCTGGCCCTGTGGGGCGGAGTTAGCGCGTCTTGTTTAATCAATAACGATGGACTCCCTGAATGGCACTTTTCAGCAAGCATGAGTGGTTTTCCAATATTAAAGGCGACACCCTTTCGGGCCTGGTCGTCGCGCTGGCGCTGATTCCCGAAGCGATCGCGTTCTCCATTATCGCAGGCGTCGACCCGAAAGTAGGTCTTTATGCCTCGTTCTGTATTGCGGTGATTATCGCCTTTACCGGTGGGCGGCCGGGGATGATCTCAGCGGCCACTGGTGCCATGGCGCTATTGATGGTCACGCTGGTGCGCGAGCATGGCCTTGAGTACTTGCTGGCAGCAACGCTTTTAACCGGGGTGTTTCAGATCATTGCAGGATATTTAAAACTGGCTGAGCTAATGCGCTTTGTGTCCCGCTCGGTCGTTACTGGCTTTGTGAATGCGCTAGCCATTTTGATCTTTATGGCCCAGTTACCTGAGTTAACCAATGTCACTTGGCATGTGTATGTCATGACCCTGGCCGGTTTAGGCATTATCTATTTATTCCCTTATCTGCCGGTGATCGGTAAAACGCTACCCTCGCCGCTGGTGTGCATCGTGGTGTTAACCATTGTGTATATGGTGAGCGGCATGGATATTCGCACGGTGGGTGATATGGGCGAGCTGCCTGATACGCTGCCGATTTTCCTGTGGCCGAATGTCCCGCTTAACCTTGAAACCTTGATGATTATTCTGCCTTACGCCTTGATGCTGTGTGTGGTGGGTCTACTGGAATCGATGATGACAGCGACCATTGTGGACGATTTGACCGACACGTCGAGTGATAAAAACCGCGAGTGCAAAGGCCAAGGCATTGCCAATATTGGTGCCGGGTTACTGGGCGGTATGGCGGGTTGTGCCATGATTGGTCAGTCGGTGATCAATATTAAATCCGGTGGCCGTACGCGGCTATCAACATTGATTGCGGGCGTTGTACTGCTGTTGTTGGTCGTTTTTCTAGCCGATTGGGTCTCACAAATTCCCATGGCCGCGCTGGTAGCCGTCATGATTATGGTGTCGATAGGCACCTTTAGCTGGGCGTCGATTCGGGATCTTAAAAAGCATCCTCTCAGCACCAATATTGTCATGTTGGCGACGGTCGCTGTGACCGTAAGTACCCATAACCTGGCGATCGGGGTTTTTGTTGGCGTGCTGCTGGCAGCGCTGTTTTTTGCCAATAAGGTTGGCAATATCATGTACATCGGCTCTACTGAGATAGAGACGGGCCGAGAGCGTGAGTATCAGGTCGTTGGGCAGGTCTTCTTCGCCTCTTCCGAGCGTTTTATGGCGGCGTTTGATTTCAAGGAGAGCCTAGACAAGGTGACGATCAATGTATCCAACGCGCACTTCTGGGATGTTACCGCTGTACAGGCACTTGATCGGGTCGTTATCAAGTTCCGCCGTGAAGGCACTGACGTCACGTTGGTTGGGATGAGCGAAGCCAGCGCCACGGTGGTTGACCGCTACGCGATGCACAACGATCAAAAGGCGGTCGAAAAACTGATGGATGGCCACTAAGCATCTAATAAAGGAGAGCAGCATGCCGGAACATGTAGTTGCCGCAATTGATGGTTCCCGGTTTTCACAAGCCGTTTGCGATTACGCTGCCTGGGCAAGCCTTGCGCTGGGCGCGCCGTTAACCTTTGTGCATGTGGCCGATAACCATTCAGAAGTGTCAGGCGAGCCGGATCTTTCGGGCCAGCTGTTTTTTGGCGCCCGCGAGCGCTTGCTGGAGGAGCTGCTGGGCCTTGATGAGAAGCGTGCCAAGGTCAACCGCGAACAGGGCAGGTTGATGCTGGAAGCAGCCCGGGCGCGCGCCGTTGAAGAGGGCGTTAGCGACGCAGTTACTCGCCAACTGAACGGTACTTTGGTGGAAACACTGGTCGGGCTTGAAAATGAAATGCGCCTGCTGGTGATGGGTAAGCGCGGCGAGACGGCTCATCAAGCCAGCGAGCATCTTGGCTCCAACCTTGAGCGGGTGGTGCGTGAAATGCATCGCCCTATTTTGATGGTGCCCGCTACGTTCAAGCAGCCTGAAAAAGTATTGATTGCGTATGATGGCAGCAAAACGGCTCGCAAAGGCGTGGAAATGCTGGCCCGTTCGCCACTGTTTGCAGGCAGCGAGTGCCATGTACTACTGGTGGATACGGACAATGCAGAGAATCGCCTGGAGCTTGGTTGGGCGCTAGGTATCCTGCGTGAAGCAGGCCACAAGGCAGAAGGCGCTATCCGCAACGGCAACGTAGATGATGCGCTGCAAACCTACGAGCAAGAGCACGCGATTGACCTCTTGGTCATGGGCGCTTACGGGCACTCGCGCATCCGCCACTTGTTGGTTGGCAGTACGACGACTGCGATGCTGCGTAGCAGCCGTATCCCCGTTCTTATTTTGCGCTAAGTCTCCTTCTTTTCTCTATGATAAGCCGCTTTGCTACGGGTTAGCAGAGCGGCTTTTTAACAATGACAAAGGGAAAAATTAAAATCTGCAAATGCTGAAATGAGCTTCTATGTTTATTTAAGAGTGTCTTGAACTATTCATCTCTTGAGTAGCGTAAGGAGCCTGACGTGAATCTACCCACGCTTGAACGAACATCACAGCCGTTTAATCCCACCTCTTCCTCTCATCGCTTTGCAGCCAGCCTAATGGCCCAGGCTGATATACAGTTCAACGGCGATCGCCCTTGGGATATGCAGCTTAAAGCGCCTGGTGTGATCGAAAATGCACTAGCGCGTGGCAATCTGGGCTTAGGTGAAAGCTATATGCAGGGGCACTGGGACTGCGAACAGTTGGACGTGTTTTTTACCCGCTTGCTGCGCGCGCAATTGCATCAACGTATTAAGCCCACGCAATTGATTTATCACGCGTTGCGTACTCGGTTGTTAAACCGACAAAGCGTAAAGCGGGCTTGGGAAGTAGGCGAGAAACACTACGATCTTGGCAATGAGTTTTATGCGGCCATGCTTGACCAGCGTATGACGTATACCTGCGGTTATTGGAAAGACGCGTGCACACTAGATGAAGCACAAGAGGCGAAGCTGGACTTAATCTGCCGAAAGCTGCAGTTAGCACCGGGTATGCGCGTACTTGATATCGGCTGTGGGTGGGGGAGCTTTATGGCTTATGCGGCCGAGCATTATGGCGTTGAGTGTGTCGGCCTGACCATCTCCAAAGAGCAGGCGGATTTTGGTAAACGATTGATCAAAAAAGGCTTGCCGGTAGAGTTCCGTTTACAGGATTACCGCGATGAAACTGAAAGATTTGATCGTATTGTTAGTATTGGCATGTTCGAACATGTGGGCCGTAAAAACTATCGCGCCTATATGGAAGTGGTCAGTCGCTGCCTAAAGGATGAAGGTCTTTTCTTGCTTCATACGATTGGCAAAAATCTTGGTACGACCGTGTCCGATCCATGGATCGATAAATACATTTTTCCGAATGGCGAGTTGCCTACCTTAAGCCATATTACCGATGCGGTTGAAACGCTTTTTGTGGTGGAAGATATACATAACTTTGGAGCTGACTACGATAAAACGCTGATGGCCTGGTATCACAATAGCGAAGCCAATTGGCCCCAGTTTAAAGGTCAGTTTAATCCAACGTTTTATCGTATGTGGCGCTACTACCTGTTGAGTTGTGCGGGAGCCTTTAGAGCACGTGAGATTCAGCTGTGGCAACTGGTATTCAGCAAACAGGGTGTAGCGGGAGGATACGCGAGGGTTAGCTAGCTGCCTCGCTCACGGTCAGGCAGCAATTTACCGGGCACCCAGCGTAGATAGAAGATCATTCCAAAAAGCTCTACCAGTGACTGAAAAATAATCACTACGACTGCGGGTTGCCATGCGCCAGGCAGAGCCAGGGCGATGGGCAGCATGACAAACGAGTTGCGTGTGCCAAAGCTAAAAGCCAGCGTGCGGGTGCTGGCGTTTGGCAAGCGGAACAACCGGCCCAGCGCACGACCCAGCCAGCCCGCAAACACCAGAAAACCCATGAAGATAAACACGACCTGAGCCATTACATGATACAGCCCGCCCAGGTGATTGACCTGTGACGCTGCAATAATAAAGACCACGAAGGCAAGTAATGGCACGGGCAGTATGCCCAGATGATAGATGGCGCGCTTGATGCGCCTATGCCGAGTAGCCGCAAATTCCGTTAGCCCGGCAAGCGCTAGAGGAAGCAGGATAAGGCCCGCAAAAGCAACGATTAGTGAGGTGGAGAGTGCCAGATGAAACCACTCTGATCCCAGAAAGAGCCAGAGATAAATAGGTAGAGCGACCATCTGCACCAATAACAGTAGCGGAGCGGCTGCAATAGCGCGGGGCGCATCACCCTTGCCCAAGTGGGTAAAACTGATAAACCAGTCGGTGCAGGGCACCAGCAGTACCAGCAATACGCCGACCAATACCGCGGGCGAGAGCGGCAGCCAAGCGACCACCAACCCCAGAAAGGCTGGAATGGCGATAAAGTTGCCCACTAGCAGCGCCGCCATAAAGCGGCCATCGGTAAGGCCGCGAACCACGCTAAGCAAAGGGATCTGGCTAAAGGTGGTGTACATCAGAAGGCCTAACAGCGGCCATAATAACTGCTCCAGCACATCGGCCAGCGCCGGTGACACAACCCCCAAGGCCAGCCCTAGGCCAATGCAGACCAGGTAAATCCAGCACTGGTGTTTTTCTATCTGCTCGCGCATTGGTTTTCTCGGAGTGGTTTTTCTTGAGTGGCTATTGGCGGCGAAGCGCCATGCGCTCGCCTGCCATGGCGGCCAATAGCCATAGCGGCAGGCTTACCAGCACGTATGAAATTCCCAGCCAGCCTTGCCCATGGTTAATGAAATGCAGCGTTTCCAGGCTAAACAGTGAAAAGGTCGTAAAGCCGCCGCAAAAACCTGCCACGAGCAGCGGGTGCCAGTAGGTCAGTTTGCCATGGGGTGCACGTAGCGCGGTGGCGGCTATCCAGCCGATCAAACCTGACCCCAGTACGTTGACGATCAGCGTGCCCCACGGGAAATAGCTACCCAAGGCAGCTTGGGAGACCAGCGATACGGCGTAGCGCAGTGCGCTGCCCAGGCCGCTACCAATCCCGACGGCAAGGTAGCATTTCCAAGTCCTCATACGCGGTACCCTGCCAGCGCCCAGCCCAACGCTGCCATACCAATGCCCAGCACCAGTGTGCCGCCCACGTTGAGTGCTGCACGACCCGATTGACCGCCTTGCCAAAGTTCAAGAGTTTGCAGGCTAAACGATGAGACCGTGGTATAGCCGCCGAGTAGGCCAGTTACGCTAAACAGCCAGAACGCCGTTGGTGTGTCAGGCAGGCCTTGGCTGCCCAGTAGCCAGCCTGCGGCCAGCGCGCCGGTCGCGTTAACGACGAGCGTGCCCCAGGGAAACGCCTTGCCCAGCCAGCGCGCTATCAGGTTGGAAAGAGCAAACCTGACCATTCCCCCGAGTGCGCCGCCCAGTGCGATAAGCAGTATGCTTGCGATGCCCGGACCCATGTTTTCTCCACCGGCTAACAAAAGGGGTCTCTGATAAGCGGCCAATTCTAACATGCGTTTTCAAGGCGCAGAAAAATGCCTTGCGTGGGTCGTCACGCAAGGCATGGGTATATTACTTATAGACCGTTAGGCCGACAGGATGCTGCCCTGGTGGTTTAGCGCTGCTCCCGCGTTTGTAGTGGAGACGCGGTTGATGCCCGAGATCAGAGCTTTCAAAGAAGCGCTGACCGTGTCGCTATCTTCGGCAACGGCGCAAATGCGCTGGCCATCAACGCTCAACTGTACAAAGGCAATGGCGTTGGCTTCGCTACCACCGCCCAGCGAGTGCTCACTGTAGTCGATAATCGTCACGTTAACACCGGAGTGCTTCTGCCAGGCATCGGTAAAGGCCGACATGGCACCGTTGCCGGAACCGGACAGGCGCAGGGTTTCGCTACCTTGCCATAAGGTCACTTCAAGTCCTTCATGCTGGCCCTTGGAAAGCTGATAGTCCGCCAGCGACAGTGGCGCTTCCTGGGTGAAGTTATCGAGCATCACTTGGCGGATCATCTCGCTTGAGAGTTCGCTGGCGCGCTCTTCGCTCTCTTTCTGCACATAGGGGGCCAAGGCCAGCATCATCCAGCGAGGCAGATTTATGCCATAGTCGCGCTCAAGCAAAAAGGCCATGCCGCCCTTGCCGGACTGGCTGTTGACTCGAATCACGGCCTGGTAGTCGCGGCCAATGTCGTGGGGATCAATCGGCAGGTAAGCCACTTGCCACGGTTCGTCGGGCTTCTGGTGCTTGAGGGATTTACGAATCGCATCCTGATGGCTACCAGAGAAGGCGGTGTACACCATTTCACCCACCCAAGGGTGGCGCGGGTGCATGGCAATGCCGGTGCACTCGTGAACGACCTGAATGATTTCATCCGGGTTGGAAAGATCAAGGTTAGGATCAATCCCTTGGCTGTAGAGGTTCATGGCCAGCGTGATGATGTCCATGTTGCCGGTACGCTCGCCATTACCCAGCAGCGTGCCTTCCACACGGTCGGCACCGGCAAGCAAGGCAAGTTCCGCAGAGGCTACCGCCCCGCCTCGGTCATTGTGGGTATGCACCGAGATAATCACGCTATCGCGACGACTGATGTGCTGGCAGAAGTATTCGATCTGGTCGGCGTGGTGGTGAGGGCCAGCCACTTCGACGGTCGTCGGCAAGTTGAGAATGCACTTGTTCTCAGGCGTTGGCTGCCAAACGTCCATAACCGCTTCACAAATCGCCAGCGAGAAATCGATTTCGGTGCTGGAAAAACTTTCTGGGGTGTACTCGAAACGCCAGGCAACGTCTGGATAGCGCTCGGCATACTGTTTGACCCAGGTGGCGCCCTGAACGGCAATATCAGTAATACCGTCGCGGTCCATCTCAAACACGCGCTCGCGCTGAATGGTCGAGGTCGAGTTATACAGGTGGATAATAGCGCGCTTGGCACCCACTAACGACTCAAAGGTTTTTTCAATCAAATGCTCGCGGCACTGCACCAGCACCGCGATGGTGACATCCTCAGGAATCTGATCTTCTTCAATTAACCAGCGCACAAAATCAAAGTCGGGTTGGCTGGCGGAAGGAAACCCCACCATGACTTCTTTAATGCCCACCTTGACGATCTGGTGCCAGAAGCGCTTTTTCTGCTCAACGGTCATCGGCTCTAGCAGCGCCTGGTTACCATCACGTAGGTCTTCACTTACCCAGATCGGCGCACGATCAAGGTCACGGTCAGGCCATTGGCGGTTAAACGCAGGAACGCGCGGTGCTGGGCGATATTTACGATGATCGAAAGCAGACATGGTGAGATTCCTAAGGGATTAATGACTTGGAAATTGGCCGCTTGTGGCGTAGGCCTTGGTGCATTAAAACACGCTCATCGGTGCAGACTCATGATGCAGAGTATGGCACGCAACCGTTAACTGCTTTTGGCAGTGTGGATAGTGTAACGGGTTTATAGCGCTAGGTTGTTGCTAAAAATGGATAAAAATGGCATTAATTGGCAGTATATTTTAATAAGTTGGAATTTATTAGCAGAGGCTGCTATTTATGTCGGTGACACCATTGACGCTTGACCGTTTTGACCGCCAAATTTTGACTATTCTGCAGCAAGAAGGGCGGATCAGTAACCAGGAATTGGCTGATCGAATTGGCCTTTCGGCATCACCCTGTTTGCGCCGGGTGCGTGCGCTGGAAGAACACGGCTTGATTATGCAGTATCGCGCCGAGGTAGATGCTCGCCAGTTGGGCTACCAACTGATGGTGCTGCTGCATATTGCCATGGACCAGCATACCTCCGAGCGGTTTGAGAACTTTGAACGCCACATCCGAACAATTCCCAACGTGATCGAATGTCTGATCATTACCGGGCAGGCTGCCGACTTTCAGCTAAAGATTTTAGTCCAGGATATGGATGATTATCAGCATTTACTGCTGCACGTTATTAACCGTATTGAAGGTGTCACAGGGGCGCATACCAGCTTTGTGTTACGCCGGGTTTTCGAACATCGGCCGGTACCCACGGAGCGCTGAACAGGAAAGCGTGGTCAGTCACTGAGTCGCCGTTTACACTGTTTTTTTCCCATTTTTAGGAGAGTGCTCTATGACTATCGAACGTCACGATACCAAGGCCCGCATGAGTCGCGCCGTTATCCACCAAGGGGTTGCTTATTTATGTGGCCAGGTCGCGGGGCCTGAGGCGCGTCATGGCGATATTAAGGCGCAGACAGAAAGCATGCTGGCGCGTGTCGATGCGCTGTTAAAAGAGATCGGCTCAAGCCGTGAGCAGCTATTAAGCGCCACGATTTATCTCAAGGATGGCAGCGATGTCGTCGCCATGAATGAGGTGTGGGATGCCTGGGTGCCCGAAGGCTACGCGCCAGCGCGTACCTGCGTATGTGCCCCGATGCCCGCCGACGAGTTAAAAGTAGAAATAACCGTGACCACCGCCGTATAGAACGAAAGCCTTTCTAGCTGGCTGGGCTATTCCAGCGGAAAGCGGGTATCGCGCAGGCTGTCCTTGATTTTTTTCAAGTGCGGTAAGAAGTCTTCGCCACGCCGTAGTGTGACGCCGGTGGCCAGGGCGTCAATCAAGGTAAGCTGAATCACCCTTGACGTCATGGGCATGTAGTGGTCGGTGTCTTCAGGGGTTGCCACGTTAAGCGTGGCGCTGCACTCGTTGGCAAGCGGTGACGCGGGGGCTGTAATACCCAGCACAACAGCGCCAGATTCGCGCGCTACACGGGCGATATCTACCAGCTCACGGGTGCGTCCGGTGTAGGAAATAATCACCACCACATCGCCCGTATGGCAGGACGCCGCCACCATACGCTGCATCAATACATCGGCGTAGGCCATGACCGGTAGATTGAACCGAAAAAACTTATGCTGGGCATCCTGAGCGACGGCACCTGATGCGCCTAACCCAAAAAAGTGAATCTGCTTTGCCTGGGTTAGGTAGTCGACCATTCGTTCAATGGCCGCCATATCAATATCACGCTGGGCTTCATCCAGCGCGGCAATGGTGGCGCCAAAAATTTTCTGCGTGTATTGGGCCGCCGTATCGCCGGGCTCAACGGCGCGGGTCACGTAGGGTGTCCCACCCGCCAGGCTTTGCGCGAGCTTGATTTTAAAGTCGGGATATCCCTTGGCGCCAAAATTGCGGCAAAACCGGTTAACGGTCGGCTCGCTGACACTGGCGGCTTGGGCCAGGCTTGCGATGCTTAAGCTGGTAGCGGCTGTCGGATCGTCCAGGATCACGTTAGCAACTTTACGCTCGGAGCGGTTTAATTCTTCTAAGCGTTCGCGTAAGCGGTCAAGCAAGTCATGCGCCATTAAGCAGGCTCCAAAGCAGTGTGGGGCGGAAGTTGTGATGTCCAATCTTTACACCAGGCAACAAACACATTGGCTGGCAGTGGTCGAGCATAATAGTCCCCTTGCGCTGCTTCGCAACCGATAGAGTGTAAATCGGCGGCGTGTTCGGCGGTTCCAATCCCTTCTGCCACAATATCACAACCCACCGCGTAGGCTAATTGGGTAATCATAACGGCAAGTTGGCGATCAACGGCGTTTTTATTAGGGGCTGCATAGCACCACTGTTATAGCCTTTATCAGCCACTAGCGCCGCGCCAGAAGGTAACTCGGCAATCAGTGCCGGAGCCTCTACTCTGCGAGGTTGCTCTTATCCTGCCAATATCTCTGCAATGAAACGCCCATAGCCCCTAATGAATAAGCTTTAACGTAAACGAAGCAGTTTCATAAGCCAGCGCCGGTAGGGCGGCTGCAAAATTCTGCTGGTAGCGTGTTTCGTTTGATAAAACACACCACGTAAATGGCTAAAGCGCTCAAAACCGTGGCGCCCATGATAAGCCCCCATGCCACTTTCACCGATGCCGCCAAACGGTAAGGTGGGGACCGCGTGATGGAGCAGTGTTTCATTAAAGACAAGCGCACCGGAACGAGTCTGTTGCAGTAACCGCGCTTGAAGCGTTTTATCATTAGTAAACGCATATACCACTAAAGCGTGCGGACGTGCATTCACAAACCCAATCGCCGCCTCCATATTTTTAACACCGATAACGGGGAGCGCGCGGCCAAAAATCTCTTCGTGCATCACAGAAAGTGTTTGGGTGGGGTCGATAACCAGCGCAGGGGCATGGTTGCCATGATCAATGACTCGGCAGCCGTGGTTACGGGCTTCTGTCAGCAGGCCCTCTACGCGTGCGCGATGGGCATCATTGATCGGGCTGGTTGCTTCTCTGCTATCAGGGCGCTGCTGGACAATAGCACGGCTTAGTGCGCTAACCAGGGACTCAAGATGGCGGCTTTCTACAAGAACGTAATCGGGTGCCAAACACGTTTGCCCACCGTTAAGTCCCTTGCCAAATATAATGGCCATGGCCGCTTTGTCTATATCGGCATCACCTGCCACCAGCGCGGGGGATTTACCGCCTAGCTCCAAGGTCACTGGCGTAAGGTTGGCTGCCGCAGCACTAGCCACGTGACGTCCAATGCTGGTCGAACCGGTAAACACCAGGTGATCAAAGGGCAGCTTGCTAAATGCCTGAGCGGTCGATGCATCTCCTTGAATGACGACGAGTTCATCCTGGGTAAAATATTGGCAAGCCAAGCGAGCGAGCAAGGTGCTGGTGTGAGGTGTTAGCTCACTGGGCTTTAGCATGACAACATTACCGGCGGCAAAGGCGTCAATAACGGGCAGTAGCGCAAGACTCCACGGGTAATTCCAGGGGGAAATAACCCCAACGATGCCCAATGGCTGCGGGGCTATGCGTGCTTGTGCCGGTAACAGGCGCCAAGGCACACCGACGCGCCAGGGGCGCATCCAGCGCCAGAGGTGACGGCGCGCATAACGTATGGCCTGTAGCACGGCACTAATTTCCGCCAAGTGGATTTCTGTGTCGCTACGCTGGCCAAAGTCCGTTTGAATAGCCCGCACAATCTCATGCTGATGACGCTTGGTCATTTGCGCTAAACGTGCCAATCGTGCGCGACGAACACTTAGCGTTGGAAAAGGCGTTTGATCAACAGCGTGTCGTTGGGCATTAAAGATACCTGTTAAATCGTGCTGCATAACCGCTCCTTATCTTCCGTACCTGGATGTCTTGGGGCGCAATAGTGGCTTGTAAGCGCTACGTTAATGTTCGTGTCGTAAGGCTAAGACGGTAGTTAAGACGATAGTTAAGTCGATAGTTAAGTCGATAGTAAGGGTAACGCTGCGTTAATGATAAAGTAAGACGGGATAACAGGGCGCCAACGCTTTGCTCTTGGGAGATATCATGTCTGCGTGCTCGTTAGAACTCTCTACTCTATCCGCCATGGAAAACATTGAGGCAAGCCAGTGGGATGCCTTGGTCGGCCACGATCAGCCTTTTCTGCGCCATGCATTTTTGCATGCGCTGGAGGCGAGTGGCTCGGTGAGGCGTGAGACAGGATGGGAGCCCTGCCATGCCTGCGTTTGGCGAGCAGGCCAATTAGTAGGCGCACTGCCCATGTACCGTAAACATCACTCTTACGGTGAGTATGTATTTGATTGGGGGTGGGCGGAAGCGTTCGAAAGAGCCGGTGGCACCTATTACCCTAAAGCGCTCAGCGCTATCCCGTTTACTCCCGTTCCGGGGGTGCGCACGCTACTTGCTAGCCATCTAAATGCTGAGGCTATCCGTGCTCTGTTAGCGTCAGCCTGGCAAACGCTTTGTCACCAGGAGGCGCTCTCCAGCTGGCATTTATTGTTTGCCGATGAGCATGACGTGACGGCCTGGCAGGCGCAGTTTCCCCAATTAACGGTCCGCGAAGGGCTTCAATTCCAGTGGCAGGACGCAGGTTTTGGCGACTTTGATGGTTTCCTGGCAAGCCTGACATCCAAACGGCGAAAAATGATCAAGCGTGAACGGCGCTTGGTGGCCGAACAGGGGCTAAATGTGGTGCGCCTGGAGGGCCAGGAGATCACCCAGGAAACAATGACGCACTTCTATCGCTGTTATTCAATGACGTATCTGGAGCGCGGTCGTTCGCCCTATTTAAATCATGCCTTTTTTGAACGGTTACGCCAGACCATGCCCGAAACATTGATGCTGGTGCAGGCGCAGTTGAATGGCCAACCGGTTGCGTCGGCGCTCTATTTTCGTGGTGAGCACACGCTGTATGGCCGCTACTGGGGAAGTGAAGTGGAGGCCGATTGTCTGCATTTTGAAGCCTGCTATTACCAAGGCATTGAGTACTGTTTGCAGAATGGGCTGACGCGCTTTGACCCAGGTACCCAGGGGGAACATAAGTTAGTACGCGGTTTCGCCCCTCAACGCGTTCGTTCGCTGCACTATATGAACCATCCCGGCTTGGCGGCGGGTGTTGCCCAATTTTGCCAAGCGGAGGGCGCCCAAGTGAGCGCGTATCGTGAGGCGGCTTTTCAAGCGCTGCCTTTTAAAGTGCCTGCGGCTCGCTGATGGTTCTGCATAGTGGCATAATGCGCGCCGTTACTGCCTTGGGAGATCGGTGATGCACAAATGGGTTGTGGTAGCGTTACTTGTCGTACTGGGTTTGCTCCAGTACACGCTTTGGTTAGGTAATGGTGGCTGGCGTGACCTGCAAATAGTCGAGCAGCGCGTTGCTGCACAGGAAGAGGCCAACTTGCCCATGCGCGAGCGAAACGCACGCTTAGCGGCCGAGGTCACCGATCTTAAGACCGGGCTGGACGCTATTGAAGAGCGGGCCCGAAGTGATATGGGCATGGTGCGTAGCGATGAACAGTTTTTCTGGGTGCCGGGTGTTGCCATAACGACCGAGTTGATTGGTATTAACGCAGGACTGGTGGTCCAACCACGACTAGATCGTGAGCAATCGGCACAGTGAGTAAACAAACAGTGAATATGTCAGGTAAGCGGCTTTGAAAAAAACGCTTTGGCTGATCGTGCCTGCCGCCGGGCAAGGGCGTCGCATGGGAGCCGATAAACCCAAGCAGTACCTGATGTTAGGTGAGCGCCCAATACTGGTGCACACTCTGGCGCGACTTTACGAGGCGTTTCCCAAGGCGTCGTTAGTGCTCTGCCTGGACAGCGATGATCAGTGGTTTCAGGCTGAATGGGTTCCTTTTGCGGCCTGGCAGCGCGTAACGGGCGGCATCGAACGCATGGATAGCGTACTCAACGCGCTACATGCCATACCCGCACAGGATGACGATATTGTGATGGTGCACGATGTGGCTCGCCCGTGTATTACCACGGATGACCTGCATGCCCTGTATCAGGCGGTCACTCATCACACCGGCGGGGCGCTATTGGCGATGCCGGTGGCAGATACCATGAAACGGGCTAACGCCGAACAGCAAAGTACCTGTACAGAACCCCGAGAAGGGCTTTGGCATGCGCTGACACCCCAGGGGTTTCATTACGGGCTATTGCGCCAGGCACTTGAGAGTGCCCGGCATCAAAAACGCATGGTGACCGATGAGGCGTCAGCGGTCGAGGCGCTGGGTAGGCAGCCGCAATTGGTTAGCGGGCGGCGCGATAATTTAAAAGTGACGCATCCGGATGACCTTGCCCTCGCCGCCGCCATTTTGTCAGCACAATCAGATACGTTTACTCAGGAGGCTTAATGCGAATTGGTCATGGCTTTGATGTTCACCGGTTCGGCCCCGGCGACCACTTAATGATTGGTGGCGTTAAACTGCCGTTTTCACAAGGCTTTGTCGCACACTCCGATGGCGATGTGCTGCTTCATGCGGTAAGCGATGCGCTATTAGGTGCCTGCGCGCTGGGCGATATTGGTCATCACTTTCCCGATACCGACCCTGAATGGAAAGGCGCTGATAGTCGTATGCTGCTGCGCCATGTGATGAGCCTGGTTCGGGCGGAAGGTTATGAAGTTGTAAACCTGGACGCGACCCTGATGGCTCAAGCGCCCAAAATGGCGCCGCATATTGCGACAATGCGTCAAACCATTGCTGACACCTTGAATGTTTCCTTGGGCCAGGTAAACGTTAAGGCCACCACGACGGAACGGCTAGGATTTACCGGGCGCGGTGAAGGCATTGCTGCTGAAACGGTGGTTTTGCTCGGCCGGCCTGAGGCGTTGGATGAGTAAGCTGCCTCAGTGGGCACGCTCTTTGGATGCTGCGTTTGGGCCGCCCAGGCCGGGGCATTATCGGGCCCAACCTGAGGATTTTTTGGTTGACGAGCAGCTAGACTTCACGCCTGAATCGCATGGTGAGCATCTTTGGCTGCGGATTGAAAAACGCAATCAGACCACGCTGGATGTGGTGAAAAGTGTCAGCCGATTATGCGGTGTGACCCCGCGAGATATTGGCTATTCAGGCATGAAGGACCGAATAGCCGTGACGCGCCAATGGTTAAGCATTCACTTGCCAGGGCGTGACGCGCCTGCTGACCTGGTGTCAGCACTGGGCGGATTGGGCATCACGGTGCTTGAAAGCGTGCGTCACCCACGCAAACTAAAACGTGGCGTTCATCGCACCAACGCGTTTACGTTACGATTGAGTGGCGACGCGATCACAGCGGATGATTTCGTTAATCGCTGGCGGGCACTTTGCCAGCTCGGGGCGCCCAACTATTTTGGCCCTCAGCGGTTCGGCCCTGAGGCGCGTAATTTACAGCGTGCCGAGGCACTACTCGCACGGGGGTGGCGCAAACGTGACGACCGTCAAGGAATGCTGCTCTCTACTGCGCGAAGTTTTCTATTTAATGAGCTGCTAAGCGCTCGCTTGGCGGACAGCAATTGGCATCAGCCTATCCCAGGCGATACCGTGATGCTTGACGGCACCCAAAGCGTATTCGGCGTCGACACGGTGGACGAGTCGCTGATAACGCGTGCCGCTGAGCTGGACGTGCATCCAACCGCGGCGCTTTGGGGCATGGGTGAAAACGCCGTTGATGACGCAGGGCGCTACGAGGCGCAGCTAGCCCGTCAGCATCCTGAGTTGTGTAAAGGTTTGGAAGCCAGCGGTGTGAAACGCTCCCATAGGGCACTGCGTATGCGATTAACGGCGCCCCAGCTCACTTGGGAATCTGATGCCGTGCTACTCTCGTTTGCACTACCCCGAGGCAGTTTTGCTACCGCCGTTATCGGTGAGCTCATTCATCACCCGGATATGGCGTAAGCCGCCAGATTACGCTGATCAACAAGGAGATATCAATGCGGCGACTGCTGCTCTCTAACGACGACGGTGTTTACGCCCCAGGGCTGAAAGCGTTACATGATGCGCTGGAGGCTCATGCCAAGCTGCGTGTCGTTGCCCCGGACCGTGACCGTAGCGGGGCAAGTAACTCGCTGACATTATCGCGCCCGCTCTCATTAACCGCGCTGGAAAATGGTTTCTATAGCGTGGATGGTACGCCCGCTGACTGCGTTTACTTGGGCGTAAATGGCGTGTGGGATGAGCGGCCTGATCTGGTTATTTCAGGGATTAACCACGGTGGCAATTTAGGCGATGACGTGCTCTATTCAGGCACGGTGGCCGCGGCCATGGAGGGCCGCAACCTGGGCATGATCGCGATTGCCATGTCGCTATGCGGTGATCGTTACTTTGACACCGCAGCGAAAGTGGCATCCAGCCTGATTGGCGCCGCCGATCAACTCTCCTTGCCGCCCAGAACGCTGCTCAACGTTAACGTTCCAGATGTGCCGTGGGAAGCCATCAAAGGCGTTAAGGTAACCCGGCTTGGATATCGTGGCCCGGCTGAAAAACCGCTTGCGATCAAAGACCCACGTGGGCGGACGCGCTATTGGATTGCGCCGGTTGCTGCCAATGCGGATGACGGTGAAGATACCGATTTTGCCGCTATCGAGGCAGGTTATGTATCGATTACGCCGCTGCAAACCGACTTGACACGCCACCCTGCGTGCCGTGACGTACAGGATTGGTTGGATGCCTTTGCCTGATATTTCGCCCATTGAGCGGCGCGGGCGGGGAATGACCTCTCAGCGTACCCGGGATCGCATGATTGATCGGTTGATCGAACAGGGAATTCGACATCCGGATGTGCTTGATGTGATGGCTGGCGAGCCCAGGCATCTGTTTGTTGACGAGGCTTTGGCGCATCGTGCCTATGAAGATACGGCGCTGCCTATCGGCTTTGGGCAGACGTTATCACAGCCGCTTACTGTGGCGCGGATGACAGAACTGGTTTTGAAAGCCGAGCCACGCCGTGTGTTGGAAGTGGGCACCGGCTCTGGGTATCAAACGCTGATTTTGTCGCGCTTAGTGAAGGAGCTTTACTCCATTGAGCGTATTTACGCCTTGCATGAGCGAGCGAGTGATCGCCTTTGGCGCTTGGGCGCAGAGGTAACGCTAACCGTTGCCGATGGAGGCGAGGGCTGGTCAACGGCGGCACCGTTCGATGTTATTTTATTGACGGCTTGTGCGCAGACACTGCCTGAAATATTGCTCGAGCAGCTAAGTCGCGATGGGGTGTTGATTGCGCCGTTGGAAGCGCCTGATGGCAGCCAATGGCTTACCCAGATAAAGCGCATTGGGAATGCTTTTGAGAAGCGGCGGCTTGAGCCCGTGCGTTTTGTACCTTTATTGCAAGGAGTAGTGGATTGAAGCGTAAATCCTTGGGGATTTTTTTTAAAGGTGCCGGGATGGGGGCCGCAGATGCCATACCCGGAGTTTCGGGGGGCACGATTGCCTTTGTTACCGGCATTTATGAAGAGCTGATCAATACCATTAAGCAGTTTGGTCCTGGCGCGTTGGTGGTTTGGCAGCGTGATGGGTGGCGTGCCCTCGTTAAGCACTTGAACCTGGCCTTTTTGATCCCTTTGCTGGCCGGTGTCGGCATCAGCCTGGTCAGCGTGGCGCACTTGGCGCTATGGCTGATGGAAGCGCATCCTCTGCTGCTTGATGGCTTCTTTTTCGGGCTGGTTGCCGCCTCTGGAATGGTGGTCGCTCAAGCGGGAGACCGCTGGAAATTTTGGTATTTATTTCCGCTGTTGGCCGGTTTACTGTTGGCCAGAATGCTGCCGGGCTTAATGCCCTTGGTGCTATTGCTCGGTAATGAGGCCACGATTGTGATGGTGGCGGGGTGTATTGCGATTAGCGCCATGTTGTTGCCAGGCGTGTCGGGCAGTTTTTTGTTGCTCACGATGGGGCTCTACGGCACGATAATGGGGGCTATTCGCAGTTTCGACATCACTATTATTATGCTGTTTGGTATGGGATGTGTGATAGGCCTTGCGCTGTTTTCGCGGCTATTATCCTGGCTGTTAAGACGTCATCATGGCTTTACGATGCAATTGCTTTTAGGGTTTATTATTGGCTCGTTGCCGGTTCTGTGGCCATGGCGCGAGCTGTTGCGTTATCAGGTTGGTCCAAGCGGGCAAATGATACCCTTGGAGTATCGTTATTTGCTGCCCAGTGATTATGCGGCGTTGACCGGCGCTTCCGCGCAGATTATCGGCGTGGTGTTGCTGATGGTCGTTGGTATATTGCTGGTCATACTATTGAACCGTCGGGCAGGGAAGTCGACCACGTTAGATTCAACTAATACGGCTCAGCGCTGAAAAGGAGTAGGGTTTGCATGCGTAAAGTCTTCATGATGTCAGCCTTGGTGTTGGCAATTAGCGGGTGTGCCAATCAGCAGCACAATACCCCGCAAGTACGTGACTTGAGTGAAGCGAGTCGCGTGGTGGAAAACTCGCCTCAATACACTGTCAAACCAGGCGACACCCTGTATGGCATCGCTTGGAAGCATAATCTGGATTACCGCCAGCTAGCTGCTATCAACAATATTGATGCGCCCTACCAAATTCACCCCGGACAGATGATTGCATTGCGTGAAGGGGCAGGGGCTGGCAATAATTCCCAGCCCGCAAATCAGGCGCAAAACACGCCGAGTGAATCGCGTGGCGTTGTCGCAACCGGGCTCAACCCGCAGGCGACAGCAGTAGCCAGTAACGACCAGGAACTTGATTGGCTACTGCCTGATGAATCGGCGATTGAACGCGCTCAGCGTTTAAACGCTGAGCGCCCTGAACAACAAACGGTTGAAAGTGCTCAGCAGGTAGCGTCAACTAACAGTGCACCGCAAGAATCTCCCTCTCAACCCGAGGTAGCTGCTACCGAGCCAAGGCCTGAACCTGAGCCAGAAGCGGTCCCAGCATCGGAGCCTGAGGAACAGGTGGTTGCTCAATCCGAAACACCTGTGGCTGCTCCAGAGGAACGTTCGGACCGCTCATCGCGTACGTTCACGCCCGCAGAGACGATCAACTGGCAATGGCCGACAGATGGGCAAGTCACGGGTAACTTCGGCGAAGGTGATTCGATTACCGCCGGGATTGATATCGCCGGACAAAAGGGGCAACCTGTCAAAGCCGCAGGCCCGGGTATTGTCGTTTATGCGGGGAGTGGCGTACGTGGGTACGGTAATCTTATTCTTCTTAAACACAACGATCAGTTCCTAAGTGCCTATGCGCATAACGACAGCTTAAACGTTAGTGAAAATGACGTGGTTGAAGCAGGCGAAGTGATCGCCACCATGGGAAACAGTGATGCAGAAAGCGTTAGGCTGCACTTTGAGGTGCGCCGTGATGGTCAGCCTCAGGATCCTATGGAGTTTTTACCTGCACGCTAATCAGTGGAGTACCCGATAAGCGAGTAGCGGCAAGGTTTTGTTGAGCCAGCCCCTTGCGAGCTGGCCCACATAAAAATAATAACACCAGTAACGCACACGTAAGCGCGGTTACCTTTAAATATTAAAAGGCGGGCAGGCGATACTACGGGGGTAAGGCTATGAGTATGCTGGAGAAGGACCTACAGGAGGTTGACCTGGATGCTGCCGAAGAAGCGTTGGAAAACGTTGACGACGATGTCGCAGCGGAAGAGGAAGCTTTTGAGAAAGCACTAGGACGTGAGGACCGGCAATCGACTCAAAGCCTGGATGCGACGCAAATTTACCTCAATGAAATAGGATTTTCGCCGCTCTTAACGCCAGAAGAAGAGGTCTATTATGGCCGCCTGGCGCGAAAGGGGGATCCGCTTGGTCGTTCTCGAATGATCGAGTCTAACCTGCGGTTGGTGGTTAAAATTGCCCGGCGCTATCTAAACCGTGGGCTGACGCTGCTGGATCTTATTGAAGAGGGTAATTTAGGGCTTATTCGTGCCGTTGAAAAGTTTGACCCTGAACGTGGGTTTCGCTTTTCAACCTATGCAACATGGTGGATTCGACAGACCATTGAACGTGCGCTAATGAACCAAACGCGTACCATTCGTCTGCCGATACATGTGGTGAAAGAGCTTAATATTTATCTGCGTGCCGCGCGTGAGCTGACGCAAAAACTTGACCATGAAGCGACCGCTGAAGAGATTGCTGAGCATCTCGACAAACCGGTTGCTACGGTCAAGAAAATGCTTGGCCTCAATGAACGTGTCTCCTCGGTAGACTACCCCATGGGTGGAGAGAGCGATAAACCGTTGATTGATACCTTGGCCGATGACGATGTTCAAGGCCCAGAAGGTTGCCTGGTAGATGGTGATGTGCGTGAACACGTGGATCTTTGGCTTGATGAGCTAAGTGATAAACAGCGCGAAGTGGTTGTGCGTCGTTTTGGTTTGCGCGGCCATGAGGCGGCCACCCTGGAAGAGGTCGGCGCTGAAATTGGCCTGACCCGCGAGCGCGTACGACAGATTCAAGTCGAGGCATTAAAGAAACTACGCCGTACACTTGAAAAGCAAGGCCTGTCGCTAGAGGCGATTTTCGAAAGCTAGCCAAGACAGCGTGGCTACGTAGGCACGGCCTGAACGCACCGAGTTTATACTCGGTGCGTTGTTGTTAGAGGGGCTATTTTTGATGACTTATTATGTATAAGAGAGATACGCAATGCGCCCGCTAGCGGCCCATATCGATTTGGATGCTCTGCGTCACAACTATCAGTTGGCGTGCCGCTGCGCGCCCCAAAGCCGCTCGGTGGCGGTTATCAAAGCGGATGCCTATGGCCACGGCGCTGTAGCGTGTGCTCACGCGCTGGAAAGCCACGTCCCGGCGTTTGCGGTGGCGTGCATCGAAGAAGCGATTGCGCTACGTAACAGCGGCATCAGCAAACCTATTGTGTTGTTAGAAGGTATCTTTAGCGCCGATGAGTTACCGCTGGTGGAGCGCTACGCACTGTGGACCGCCATTCATAGCGCATGGCAGGTAGACGCGCTGCTGGCATTTTCGCCAAGCCAACCCATTCCCGTTTGGTTAAAAGTCGATTCGGGTATGCATCGGCTGGGGTTTGGCTTGGAGGAGGCGGAAGCGGTCTGGCAGCGCCTGGCCAATGCACCACAGGTTACGGCGCTGCATTTAATGAGCCATTTTGCGACCGCTGATGCCAGCGACGGCCACTATTTTAATCAGCAGCTGTTGAGTTTAAAGGCCCTGGCCAAGGCGCTTGATGCGCCTTTGTGCTTAGCTAATTCACCGGCGACGCTTGCCTGGCCTGACGCCCACGGTGACTGGAACCGACCAGGCATCATGCTCTATGGCAGTGACCCACTGGAAGTGGCCACCCCAACCACGCAGCAATTACGTCCGGTCATGAGTCTGCGTTCGGAAATTATCGGTTTGCGAGAGATTAACGAAGGTGAACCCGTCGGCTACGGAGGGCGCTGGCGCACCCCGCGCCGGTCACGTATTGCGGTGGTGGCCGCAGGTTACGGCGATGGTTATGACCGCCATGCGGTGGACGGTACGCCGGTACTGGTCAATGGGCAGCGCTGTGCTATCGCCGGCAAAGTGTCGATGGATATGTTGACCGTTGATGTGACCGATATACAAGATGCTGCCATTGGCTGCGAGGTGGTGCTCTGGGGAACGGCCAGCAATGGGGCAGTGTTAGCCGTCGATGAGGTTGCACGCTACTGCGATACGATCAGCTATACCCTGCTTACCGGGGTGTTGCCACGCGTACCCAGACGTTATCAAGAGTCTTCAGTGTAGGTGGTACGTATGTCGAAAAAAGAGTATCCAGCGTCGTTTGCTCACCCACGCTACTGGGGAACCTGGCTTGCCATCGGTGCGATGTATATCGCGGCTTGGCTACCTTGGAGTATTAAGCTTTGGGTAGGCAAGGTCATCGGGCTTTTGGCATGGCGCTTTGCCAAACGGCGGCGGGACATTACGGCCACCAACCTGGCGCTTTGCTTCCCGGAAAAGAGTGCCGATGAACAGCGAAAGTTGGTGAAGGATACCTTTATTGCTAACGGTATTGGCTTGGTGGAAACCGCGACTGGCTGGTGTCGGGAGGCAGAAGGATTTCGTCATCGAGTGGCGTACCATGGTCAGGAGCACTTGGCGCATGCCAAAGCCCAAGGCAAGGGGGTGTTGGTCGTCGGGATCCACTTCTCAACGCTTGATTTGGGGGGCGCGCTGCATTCGCTGTTCTTTCCGGCGGATGTCGTATATCGCCCGCATAATAACCCGCTTTTCGAGCGCTTTATGACGCGTGCTCGTTCACGTATTTTCGGCCAGGCGATAGATCGACACGATCTGCGCGGCGTGGTGCGACGTATCAAGGCAGGGCATATTGTCTGGTATTCACCCGACCAGGACTTTGGGCCGGATGTCAGTGTATTTGCCCCCTTGTTTGGTCAGCAGGCGGCCACCATTCGGCTAACGTCTAAAATCGCTCGTATGACGGGCGCGCCGGTGGTGCCGCTGATGTTTCATCGCAACCCGGATAACCGCACCTATACGATTGAGTGCCTACCTGCGTTTGAAAACTTTCCCAGTAACGATGAAGTTAACGACGCAACGCGGGTTAATCAGTTTATTGAGCGTGCCATTCGCAAGCACCCCGAGCAGTACCTGTGGCTGCATCGGCGCTTTAAAACGCGCCCTGAAGGGGATGATGAAGGTTTCTATTAGATACGGTTTTTTTAGATACAAAGAAGCCGGCGCGATGCCGGCTTCTTTGTGGCTGTTGTTAGCTACTCAGGCATTAATCCAGGTTACGTGAGTAGAAGATTTCCAGCATCTCTTTGCGCAGGCGGCTTTCGATATCGCGGGCTTCTTCAAACGTAATGTCGCGACGCGACTTGCCGAACAGGTAATTGTCGAGCTCGAAGTCTTTCAGCAGCATCTTGGTATGGAACATGTTGTCCTGATACACGTTCACGTCCATCATCTGATACGCCTGCTTGGTATCTTCCGCCAGGTAATCCTGGATCGAGGCGATCTCGTGATCGATGAACAGCTTTTTACCGTCGACGTCCCGGGTGAAGCCGCGCACACGGTAATCCATGGTGACGATATCAGAATCAAAGCTGTGAATCAGATAGTTCAGCGCTTTCAGCGGGCTGATATGCCCACACGTTGATACGTCGATATCCAGACGGAAGGTGCTGATGCCGTTGTCAGGATGCGATTCCGGGTAGCTATGTACGGTGACATGGCTCTTATCCAGATGGGCAACCACGGTTTCAGGCAGCGGACCAGGGCCTGGTTCTGTGTTTTCAGGGTTGGCTTCATCAAGCTCATGTTCAGCAATGAGAATGGTGACGCTTGCCCCGTGAGGTTCATAATCTTGACGGGCAATATTCAACACATGCGCACCGATAATATTGGTGACATCCTTCAAAATTTGCGTCAGCCGTTCGGCGTTGTACAGCTCATCGATATAGTCGATATAAGCGGTACGTTGCTCTTCGGTCTTGGCATAGCAGATGTCGTAAATATTAAAGCTCAGCGAGCTGGTCAGGTTATTGAACCCGTGGAGTCGGAGACTATCTGTCATGTCCGAACCTCCCTATGGCTGATGAAGACACCCCGACGAGCCAGCGCCGGAACCGAGAAAAACCTAATGCCATACGTGGTGCGCATGTTCTAAAAGCACTTGCAGGGCAGTCAGGGGGAATACAAGGAGGCGTATTATGCCCGGCCGGGGCAGGGGATGCATCCGGGCAGGGCATTTTTTTTCGCTGTGCTGCATCGTAGGCCGAAGGAGCGAGCGTCGTCGCTCTGCCTCAAGCCTCTACAATTTCAAAGGAGTGCGTAATTTCAACACCGCCTTTGACAAGCATAATGGACGCACTGCAGTACTTTTCGGCGGAAAGCTCTACGGCACGTGCAACTTGCTTCTCTTTTAGCGCTCGGCCTGTGACCACGAAGTGAACATGAATTTTGGTGAATACGGCAGGCACTTCATCGGCGCGCTCAGCATCCAATTCGGCAACACAGTCGGTCACATCGGCACGGGCTTTATCGAGAATATTCAGGATATCAAACGCCGTGCAACTGCCCATGCCCATCAGCAGCATTTCCATGGGACGAGGCCCGGTATTGCGGCCGCCGTGGTCGGGTGGGCCATCGATCACAACGCTGTGCCCACTGCCCGACTCGGCGATAAATTGACGGCCATCCGTCCATTTTACCCTTGCTTTCACGTGGCTCTCCTTATCTTGGCGACGACAGGTAAGTCGCGCAGCATAACATTTCTTTGCCTGGGCGCACTGTTTGAATCCCCACTCTGGGCCTTCTTATAACGAGGGGATTTACTGGCTTAAAAAGTGCTCCAGGGCGACAAGGCGTTCGGGTGTTCCTACATCAACCCAGTGTCCTGCGAAGTGTTCCCCTGACACCTGCTGTTCATGCATCGCATTTTTTAATAGTGGCGCGAGCGCAAACGCCTCGGTGGGCTGGTCAGCCAACAGCTTGGGATGAATAATGCTGACACCGGCATAGGTATAACGCTGTGCGCCTTGATTAAGAACGCGCCCCTTATCCAGGGCAAAGTCGCCTTCAGGATGATGGTCAGGGTTATTCACCAGTATCAGGTGCGCCAGATCGCCCCTTTTTAGCTGAGTGTTGGCGGGCAGGTAGTCACACCACACATCACCATTGACCAGCAGAAAGGGTTCCTCGCCCAGCAGCGGTAGCGCCTTTTGAATGCCTCCGCCCGTTTCAAGCGGCGTGGCCTCATGGCTCCACTGAATATTGACACCGTAGGCCCGGCCATCGCCTATCGCTTGAATGATTTGCTCGGCGCGATAGCTGACATTAATAATGACGTCTTCAATACCTGCCCGCTGAAGCCGCTCCAGGTGATGAACGATCAGCGGCTTCCCCGCGACCGGGAGCAAGGGCTTGGGGCAGTGGTCGGTTAACGGGCGCATCCGCTTGCCTAAACCGGCCGCTAATATCATCGCTTTCATGGATGCTCTTCCGCCAGGCGTTGCAGAATGGCTGGGCGCAGCGTGAGCCTTACCCAGTTGGCAAAGGCGACGTGTTCGGGCAGGCCATTCAGGCTATCTTCAAGGTGATCCAGGAAGTGGGGTAAGCGTGCCAGGTAGCCCTGTTTGTGGTCACGTAGCGTTAACCGACAAAAAATCCCCAACACTTTTAACGAACGCTGAGCGGCCATGGCGTGGCACTGGGTAATAAAGTCGGCCTCTGTTAGTACACTGGACAGGCGCCCATCGCTGCGGGCCTGGCGATAGAACAGGGTGGCCAGCTCGGCGAATTGGGCCGCACTAAAGCGCCAATAGCGGCCTCGCAGCAAGGAAATAACGTCGTAGCTAATCGGCCCTGCCACGGCGTCCTGAAAGTCGATCATATATAAGCGGTCATGGTTGATCATGATGTTCATGGCATCAAAATCACGGTGAACGCTAACCGTCGGCTGTTGAAGCGCCCGGTGAATAAGGTCTGTGCGCAGTGCCTCCCAGCTGGATGGGCAAGGTAGCCTCAGCCACTTATCCATGCACCACTCAGGGAACAGGTCGAGTTCACGAGCCAATAGCGCAGCATCATAGTCGGGAAGTGCGGTTGGGCTGGCCCTGTTTTGCAGCTCGGCAATCAAGCCCAGAGCTTTTTCATGATACTGAATCGCCGCGGCACTATCGGTAAACCGGTCCTGCATGGGGGTACTGCCTAAATCGTCCAACAGTAAAAAACCGTCGTCTAAATTCGCGGCATAAATTTTGGGAACGGGTAAGCCCGCCGCGTACCAACGGTGGCCAATGGTAACAAAAGGGGCTGAATCCTCTTGAGCAGGCGGTGCATCCATGACTATTTGGGTGTCGCCATTAGGTAGTGTTAGACGAAAATAGCCCCGAAAGCTGGCGTCGCCGCCCGCTGGTGAGAGGGTAATCAACGCCGGATTTAGGCTGTTTTGTTCTGCGGCCCATCGGGTGAGGGCATCAATCCGTAAAGAGGACATGCAAGCTCCTTGCTGGTCGGGCATCATGCGGGCTGTATAATACCTATTCTGGATGCCAAGGATAACGAACATGGGCAAGCGATTTTCGCGCATCATACCGGTTGCGCATACGCTGATGGGCAGTTTGCTCGCTAGCGCCTCGTTCTCGGTGGTGGCGCAGAATCAAGCGCTGCCCGCACAAGCGCTTGACTGGCAGGCCTGGGAAGGAGATGAAGCGTCACAACAGTTGTGCCGTGGCCGGTACGTGATGCCCAGCTACCGGTTGCCTGTAGAGCAGAACCCGGAAACGCTGTCAGTTGAAACCCAGGACGTAGATTACGCCGCCGATGGCGAGGCATTGCTGCGAGGCGATGTGGTATTGCGACGTGGTAATTCGGAATTAGAAGCCGAACGCATTTATTTACCCGCAAACCGTGAGCAGGTGGATGCTGAGGGTAATCTCGCTTTGCGTGATGGCCAAGCGTTGGTGCGTGGCGACAGCGCCACCTTAATGCTCAATGAAGATCGCGCGAGTGTGCGTAACAGCCACTATGTGCTGTATGAAGAGCGTTTGCGTGGCCAGGCAAGTCAGCTTGAGCAAACAGGCGAGTCTCAGTATCGCTTGCGAGATGCCACCTTTACGACCTGTGAACCCGGCGCCAATACCTGGGAGCTGGTGAGCAGTGATATACGCCTAAATCAGGAGTCGGGGTTTGGTACCGCGACGCATGCCCGCTTAAAAGTAAAAGACGTGCCTGTTTTTTACTGGCCGTGGTTGCGCTTCCCTATCGACGATAAGCGTCACACGGGGCTGTTGTCCCCGGCTATCGGGTTTTCGTCAGATGGATTTAACTACGCACAGCCGTTTTACTGGAATATCGCCCCTAATCACGACGCCACCATTACGCCGCGTTGGATGAGTGACCGTGGGTTGCTGCTCAACGGTGAATACCGCTACCTGTTTTCGGAAAGCGAGGGAACCGTTGAGGGGGGGTACTTAAGTAGGGACGACGGAGGTAACAGTGGTAGTGACCGCTTTGCTGGCGAAACCCGTTGGTATGTCGATGCGCGCCATGCGGGCCGAGTCAACAGCCGCAGCAATTATCGGTTGCGCTATGGCGCTTCCAGTGACGGCCGCTATTTCGACGACTTCGGTGATGAGTTTGGGGGGAGCGACCGCGTAAGCCTGGAGCGGCTTGCCCAGATAGATTATCAGGGTGACCAGTGGTATCTCGATGCCAGGGCGCAAGGCTTTCAGCGCCTTGAAGACCCGCTTAGCGACTCTGATAAGCCGTTCTACCGCTTGCCCAGCCTGACCGCGAATTCCAATTGGCAGCTAGGCAGTGGCTTCTTCAGCGAATGGCGCTCCAACGCGACCTATTTTTGGCGTGACGTGGATGAGCGGCTGGTGCCGGAACGCGAGGCGGCAACCGGCACGCGTCTACACTTAACGCCGGCCGTCGGCTGGCGCGAAGAAAAGCCCTGGGGATATATCGAACCACGGGCTGAGCTTTGGTATACCGCCTACGAGTTGGACTACGGTGACCGTGAAACGGAGCGCAATACCTCACCAAGCCGAACGGTGCCGGTGACGTCGGTGGATGGCGGCCTGGTATTTGAGCGTGAACTGGAGCTTGGAAATCGCGGCTACCGGCAAACGCTGGAGCCGCGGTTTAACTATGCCTATGTACCCCGCAAGAACCAGACCCAGCTACCCGATTTCGATAGTCGTGAGCGGGCTTTCTCGTGGGACCAACTGTGGTCGCCCCATCGCTTCTCCGGCGGGGATCGGGTCGGCGATCTTAACCGTGTGTCAGTGGGTGTGCAGACGCGCTTTATCGAAGATGACAGTGGCCGTGATCGTCTAACATTCGGTATCGGGCAAAGTCTCTATTTTTCGGACCGCCGTATTGATAGTGACGGAGACCCGGATACCCTGCCAGCGCGGCCAGAAGAAGACCCTTACGTTAACCCGCAGCGTTACTATCAGGCCACGCGTGATCGTTCGCCTCTGGTAACCCGGCTGGACTGGCAGATCAATGATCGCTGGAGTACCGGCTACGAATGGCTTTACGATGATCACCGTGAAAAGACGGAACGCACTCGCTTTGACCTGCGTTATCGGCACCCTGAAGGCCATGTAGTGAACCTGGGTTACCGTTGGGAGATCGAAGGCTTCGACCCTGATACGTTACCAGGCGATGATGGCTTTCGTGATTACAACCGCGAAGAGTGGGACGTGTCATTTGCCTGGAAAACCAGCCCAAGGGTGGATCTGATAGGCCGGTATCTTCACGACCAAACCAATGATCGTGCGCTTGAAAAACTGGCAGGGGTACAATGGAACGACTGCTGCTACGGCGTGCAGCTTGTTTGGCGCGAGTGGGTGGATGATAACGACACTGCGCGTGTTGCAGATGACTTCAACGATCGCGGGCTATTTTTACGCTTTGTATTCCGTGGCTTGGGCGGCGTTGGCCAAGAGGCTGACAGCTATTTTGAACGGACCATTCCTGGTTACCGTCCTACTCCCTTGTAACGACGTTCTTGAATGGCGACTGAAAGAGACTTTTTATGAAAACCAGAAATATGCTGCTAGCTCATGCAAAAACGATGTCGGCCGCGAGCGTTATCGCGCTGTGCATGGGCGCAGGCACGCTTGCCGCTCCACTGGTCACGCAAGCGCAGAATTTTGAGTCCACCCAGCGCCAGCCGATCGATAGCATCGTTGCCGTGGTTAACGATGGCGTTATTATGCGAAGTGAACTCGACGATCGTGTTGCTCAGATAGAGCAGCAAGCGCAAGCTCAGGGGGGCTCGCTTCCGCCAGGCTCTGCGCTTCAGGCGCAAGTGCTTGAACGGATGATACTGGATGAAATCCAGTTACAGCTGGCAAATCGCAACAATCTAAGCATCGATGATACCGAGCTGAACCGTCAGCTGCGTACGATTGCTGAATCCAACAACATGACGTTGGATCAGTTCGCAAACGCGGTAGAAGCCGATGGCATGACGCTTGCTGAGGTGCGTGAAGACATTCGTCGTGAAATGTTGATGCGCCAAGTGCAGCAGCGCCAGGTTGGCCAGCGCGTATCGGTCAGCGACCGTGATGTTCAGCGCGTGCTTGATCAACAGGGCAATCAAAATAGCGATCAGGCGTTTGTCGAAGAGATCCGCGCACGTCACGTGCTGGTTGAGCTAACGCCAACGCGCAGTGAAGAGCAGGCGCGTGCCCGGGCTCAGGAGGTGCGTCAGCGTTTACAGCAAGGCGCTGACTTTGCCTCCGTAGCACGTGAGTTTAGTGACGACAGCGGCAGTGCACTTAACGGTGGCGAGCTGGGTTGGGTGCGTCCTGGCCAAACCGTACCGGCGTTTGAGGAAGCATTGCAGACGCTGAACGTTAACCAAATCTCCGAGCCAGTGCGCTCACAGTTCGGCTACCACGTGATTGAAGTTGAAGAGCGTCGTCGTCAGAACGTGACCAATGAGAGCCGCCAGGAGCAAGTGCGTCAGGCCATCTTCCAGCGCCGCGCCAATGAAGAGCTGCAAGTCTGGCAGCAGGAAATTCGCGCGGAAGCCTTTGTGGATGTTCGCCTTTAAATGAGCCAAATCGCTGACCTTCCGCTGCTGATCACCACGGGAGAGCCTGCGGGTATTGGGCCTGAGCTAGTGCTTATGCTGGCCGCGCAGGGCCATCTGCCGGCGCAGGCCGTCGCCATTGGTGATGTTGATATGTTGCGCCAGCGGGCCGCTGCGCTAGGGCTTGATGTGGCACTGGTGGAAACAAGTCCAGGCCAGGAAGTAGCCGCTTGCGCGGGGCAGTTACCCGTTTGGCCCGTAGCGTTGAATGAGCCCGCAACGCCTGGCGTGCTTAACCCGGCCAATGCAGGGTATGTGCTTGCCACGCTTGAGCTGGCCGTGGCGGCCTGTCAGGCAGGCCAGGCAGCCGCTATTGTCACTGCACCGCTGCATAAAGGCGTCATCATTGAAGGTGGCTACCCAGGATTCACAGGGCATACAGAGTGGTTGCGTGATGCCTGCGGTGTTGATGAGGTCGTGATGATGCTGGCAACCGATGCCGCGTTACACGCCAACGCACCGGACTGGCAAGGCAGTGGTGATCTTCGCGTTGCATTGGTCACCACACACTTGCCGCTGCGCCAGGTCGCCGATGCGATTACCGTCGCGCGGGTAACTCGGATTAGCCGCTTGTTGGCCGATGATCTGGTGCATCAGTTTGGCATTGCCTCGCCGCGTATTGCCGTATGCGGGCTAAATCCTCACGCGGGCGAAGATGGCCATTTGGGCCATGAAGAGCAAGAGACGATTATCCCCGCGCTTGAATCCCTGCGTGCGCAAGGGCTGGATATTCAAGGCCCTTTTCCTGCCGATACGCTGTTTACGCCTCGCCACTTGGCGGGTGTTGATGCCGTGCTGGCGATGTACCATGACCAGGGCTTGGCCGTGCTTAAGTATGCTGGCTTTGGTCAAGCTGCTAATATCACGCTGGGCTTGCCGCTAGTGCGTACGTCGGTAGACCACGGCACCGCGCTTGACCTCGCGGGTAAAGGCGTGGCTGACCCTGGTAGCTTGCGCGTTGCGCTATCGCTTGCTCGGCGTCTTGCCGAACAGCGCGCCCAAATGGCCCGCCAGGCGTAACGCCTCCACGATTGAAAAATACCTCCAAGGAATTCTGTTAGATGTCTCAAGTGCCCCAGCAGCACCGTGCTCGCAAACGCTTCGGTCAAAACTTTCTACGTGACCTGGGTATCATCTCGCGTATTGTGCGCTCTATTGGGCCGCGGGAAGGCGACCGTCTTGTTGAAATTGGGCCGGGCCAAGGCGCGCTGACCGCGCCACTGCTTGAGGCGGCAGGGAAGCTTGAGGTGATTGAGCTGGACCGCGATTTGATTCCTGGCCTACGCGTGCAGTTCTTCAACTACCCCGACTTTATTATCCATGAAGGCGATGCGCTGAAGTTTGACTTCGCGGCGCTGAAAGGCGATGGCCCCGCCCTGCGCGTCGTCGGCAATCTGCCCTATAACATCTCAACACCTCTGATCGTGCATCTGCTCACGGCCGGTAATGCGATTGCCGACATGCACTTCATGCTCCAAAAAGAGGTCGTTGAGCGGCTGGCTGCCCAGCCAGGCGGTACGGATTGGGGGCGGCTTTCTGTGATGGCGCAGTACTACTGCCACGTCGACCAGCTGTTTATCGTACCGCCCGAGGCCTTTGTACCCCGGCCTAACGTCGACTCTGCCATTGTGCGCCTCACACCGCACGCAAGTTTGCCGCACGTAGCCGACGACCCGGCACTCCTGTTTGAGCTGGTAAAGCTAGCCTTTGGCCAACGCCGTAAAACCTTACGTAATAACTTTAAAGGACGCGTCAGTCCTGAAACGTTAGAAGCGCTGGGTATTGACCCCACGCGCCGCCCGCAAACGCTAACGGTTGCTGAGTATGTAACCATTGCTAACCGTGTGGCTGCTGATGAAAGGTCAGGTAGTGATGGGAGTGAAAACGGGTGAGTGGTTTAGCCATCGACGTCAGTGTAACGCCTGAATATTGTGCCGAAGAGTCCAGCGACGTGGAATCACGCTACGTATTTAGCTATACCGTGACGGTGCATAATCAAAGCCCGCATAGCGTACAGCTGATGGCACGTTACTGGAAAATCACCCAGGGCAGCGGCGATAGTCAGGAAGTGCGTGGCAAGGGCGTGGTCGGGCAGCAGCCATTGATCGGCCCCGGTCAGCGCTTTCGCTATACCAGTCGGGCGATTTTGCAAACACCGGTGGGCGTGATGGAAGGTGCCTATACGTTGTTGAACACCTATACCCAGCGTGCCTTTGAAGTGCCCGTAGCGCCTTTTCGCTTGGCTGTGCCGCGCCAGTTGCACTAACGTTAGTGATCGCCATCGCGAATACTGCATTAAAGCATTGTTGATTTCAGTCTGACGGCCAGACAGTGCTGGTTTGGTATGGGGCTCTTGCCAAGGCGCTCAGAGCGCAATCGTACACCGCGCAGCATGTGTAATGTGCGCGTTTTAATATGCATGTTTAATGCTCTCGTTTATATAAGGCCCGCGCATGAGTACCTACGCGATTGGCGATTTGCATGGCTGCTACGCCGAGTTTATGACGCTACTTGAAGCCCTGAACTTTAATCCCTCGCACGACACTTTGTGGCTGGTGGGCGATGTGATCAACCGTGGGCCAGGCTCCCTTGAGTGTTTACGCGAAGCGCACGCACTGGGCGGCTCGGTACGCTGTGTGCTGGGCAACCACGACTTTCATCTGTTGGTGGTCGCGCGTGGCGGCGGTAGGCAAAAAAAGCACGATACCCTCAACGATATTCTTAATGCGCCAGATCGCGAGCAACTGCTGGATTGGCTGCAGTGCCAGCCGCTTGCAGTGCAGCAAGGCAATACCCTAATGACGCATGCCGGTTTGCTGCCTCAGTGGCGCATAGAGCAGGCTGTCGCTTATAGCCGTGAGGTCGAGAAAGCGCTTGCCAGCGAGCAGTCAGGGCATTTCTTGACTGAGCTTTTTGGTAATCAGCCTGATCGTTGGCGAGAGGACCTGGAGGGAATGGACCGGCTGCGCTTTATTGTTAACGCTATGGCACGTATGCGCTTTATTGACAGCCAAGGGCGGCTGGAGTTTGCTGCTAAAGAGGGCCTCGCTAGCACCCCGCCTGGCTTTGCTCCGTGGTTTCAGTATGCCCGTGACGACGACCCACATCTCCTGTTTGGGCACTGGGCCGCGTTAGAAGGAAAGACGCGGGGCGCCAGGGTTCGGGTAGACGCGTTGGATACGGGCTGCGTGTGGGGTGGGGCGTTAACCGCGCTTAATATAGATACCGGTGAGCGGATGAGCGTACCCAGCCAGCAACGAGGAGGGCGGTAGTGATGGCGCACTCAAATGATCCGCGCATTGCCGGGCTGGACGTATACCGCGTGGGAGGCGCTGTTCGCGATGCGCTGCTGGGCTGGCCAGTGTATGACAACGACTGGGTGGTGGTGGGCGCTACCCCAGAGGCTATGCGCCAGCGCGGCTTTAAGCCCGTGGGGCGAGATTTTCCGGTGTTTTTGCACCCTGATACAGCGGAGGAGTATGCGCTGGCGCGTACGGAGCGAAAAACCGGGCACGGATATTCCGGGTTTGAAGTGCATGCCAGCCCCGAAGTAACGCTGGAAGAGGACCTGCTGCGTCGCGACCTGACCGTGAATGCCATTGCACAACGGGTCGATGGGCCGCTGATTGACCCCTTTGATGGCCAGAAGGATATCGAACAACGCGTGCTGCGGCATATTTCTTCTGCGTTTGGTGAAGACCCGCTGCGGGTGCTGCGTACGGCACGTTTTTTAGCCCGCTATGCGTCGCTGGGGTTCTCTATCGCCTCTGAAACCCTGGCACTGATGACCGAGGTTAGTCGCAGTGGTGAGCTTGAGCATTTAGCCGCTGAACGGGTATGGGTCGAAACCGAAAAAGCCTTGGGTGAACCCAGCCCCGAAGCTTACTTCACGACGTTGGCGCAGTGTGAAGCGCTGGCAATATGGTGGCCGTTCTCAGCAGAAAAACTGCAGGGCGGCTTGGCCGCACTGCAGTACGTGCCTGACGATAGCTCAACGCCTCTGGCACATTGGCGCTATGCATTACTGGTGAGCGTGCTGGACGACGCGGGTCGCGAGGCATTGGCGTCAACGCTACGTTTACCCAATGCCGTAGCGCAGTTGGCACGCTATGTCGCGTTGACCCTGTCGTTGCTAAAAGAGCCTTTAGAGGCGATAGCCGTGCTGCATTGGCTGGAACGCCTGGATGGTTTTCGTAAGCCTGACCAGGTCGCCACACAGCTCACGTTAGTCAGTGTGGTTGAAAGTGTCGGTGTGATTGAAAGTGCCGGTGTTATTGAAAAAAATTATGCCCAGCCGCTACAGGCTGCTTGGCTGGCGGCACGCAGCGTTAGCCCGCAGGGGCTCATCGCTCAAGGATTCAAGGGGGCTGAATTAGGCCAGGCGCTACGTAAACAGCGCCAGCAAGCAGTCAGTGATGCGTTAAGCGAATGATTAGCCAATCAAAAGAGGTTTAGCGAGCCAGGGACGTACAGAGCGCAGGCTCCGCGTGCGATATCCAGGCGCTACCCCAGGTAAAATCTACCGCCCAAAGCCGCTGATTTCCCAGCGAAAAATTATTCCAAAGTGTGGCGTAAGGCGTGTTGCAAGCCGGGTGCCGTTCGTTAGGTAGCAGCTCCGCCAAGGGCTGTAACACGAATGCGCTTTCGGTCATTTCGGCGCGGGGCAGTGCAACACCTTCAACGACGCCCTGCAGGTTGCCCACCGTTAGCAGGTCGATATCCAGCGCTTTAGGGTTGTATTTGTCCAAGCCCTGCTTACGGCCATGAATAATTTCCAAAGCCTTGGCCCATGCCTGTAATTCACTCGGCGACCAGTTACTTTCGAAGGCCACTACCAGGTTATAAAAATTACGGGTATCGCTAAAACCAACCGGCTCGCTTTCAAAAACGCGCGAGACATTTAAAGGCCCGAAGGTATCGAAAAGTGCATCGAGACACAGGCGGATATGACGCACAGGATCAATATTGCTGCCTAAACTGACGGTAACCAGGCTCATGAGATTATGTCCTTGTGGCCTCCGGTAGCTCGCCACGTGTAATTTCAAGGCCTACGCTCGCCGCTTGCGGCACCGCGCCGGGTTTACGCACCCGCAAGCGTAACCAGGTAATGGAAAACTCGCTGCGCAGGCAGTCAGCCAAGCGTTCCGCGAAGGTCTCCACCAGCGCGAATTGATGCGTGTCAGCGAATCGTTGGATACGCTGGCAGATAGCCGCATAGTCTAGCGTTAAGCTTAAATCGTCAGTAGCGGCAGCCGGGCGAATATCGGTCGCCAGGGTTAAGTCCAGGCTAAGCGACTGTTGAATGGTGCGCTCCCAATCGTAAACACCAATCACGGTGTCTACCTTGAGTGCTTCGATCAAAATGCGGTCCACAAGCTCTTCCTCGGCGACAACAAGCGGGCGATTGTACGTTAGGATGAAACGAAACGACAGTAGGATGGAAAAGGCGCCATGGCGTGGTTAGTGTTCGGCTATTTAAGCGGCAGTTGGCTGGCAGCGATTAGTGTTTGCCGGATAGCGGGAGTGGGCGATCCTCGTCGCTGTGGCTCCGGTAATCCTGGTTTTTCTAACGTGTTACGCCTTTATGGGCCGCGCCTGGCGGGCGCCACGCTTTTGCTGGATGCGTTAAAAGGCGTACCCATAGTGCTTGCCAGTAAATTAATGGCGTTACCGGTCAGTTGGCAGGGGCTGATTGGGCTGGCGGTATTACTGGGGCATAGCTACCCGGTATGGTATGGCTTTCGTGGTGGAAAGGCCGTCGCCAGCGCGCTGGGCGTGCTACTGGTGCTGACCCCGGGTGTTGCACTGGTGAGCGTGGGGGTGTGGACCTTGCTGGCGTGGCGCTTAAAAACCGCGGCAATGGCTTCCTTGTTAAGCGCGCTGGTGGCGCCGCTTGCCTGTATCTGGCTGGCGCCTGCTTATGTGGGCGTAGTGGGCGGTTTGAGCCTGCTGGTGCTGCTGCGTCATGGGCTTAATATTCGCAGATTAAGACGCGGCGATGAGCCGCGCCTGGGGCGTCGCTAATTATTCGGCGTTGGGAGGCGTCAACTGATCAAGCGGCCAGCGCGGCGTAGCCTGCATAACGCCATCCTTGTCCTGTTCGCCAGCGGCCAGGCGCTGCGCGCCCACGTACGCGATCATGGCGCCGTTATCCGTGCAGAACCGGCCGCGAGGATAGTAGGCCTTTGCCTGACGTTTTTGACACTCAAGGGCCAGACGCTCACGCAACCGGTGATTGGCACTCACCCCGCCAGCCACTACCAGCCGTTTTAACCCCGTTTGGTCCAGCGCCCGGCGGCATTTGATGACCAGTGTATCGACCACGGCTTCTTCAAAGGCGCGGGCCACATCAGCGCGCGCCTGCTCGTCAAGCTCGCCAGCCGCTTCCAACTGGCGTATGGCCGTTAAGGTATGCGTTTTTAACCCTGAGAAACTGAAATTAAGCCCCGGCCGGTCAGTCATCGGGCGTGGAAAACGAAACCGTTTGGGGTCGCCCTGTTCGGCAAGCTTGGCCACCAACGGGCCGCCGGGATAAGCAAGGCCGAGCATTTTAGCGGCTTTATCAAACGCTTCACCGGCCGCATCATCAACGGATTCACCCAATAGCTGATAGCTTCCAAGTCCTTGGACTTCCACCAACTGGGTATGGCCGCCAGATACCAGTAGGGCCACAAAAGGAAACGCTGGCGCATCGTCTTCCAGCATGGGAGCGAGTAGATGACCTTCCATGTGGTGCACGCCCAATACCGGAATGCCTAGTGCACGGGCCATGCCGTGGGCCGTACTGGCACCCACCATGAGCGCGCCTACCAACCCCGGGCCTGCGGTATAGGCAATACCCTCTAAATCGTCTCTTGTTAGCTTGGCATCACTTAACACTTGCTCAATCAAAGGGAGCAGCTTGCGCGTGTGGTCCCGTGAGGCAAGCTCGGGCACCACGCCGCCATACTCGGCGTGCATGGCAATTTGGCTATACAGCGCATCGGCCAGCAGGCCGTCGCCCCCTGAGCGGGAGGTGTCATAAAGAGCAACGCCGGTTTCGTCGCAGGAAGTTTCGATGCCAAGCACACGCATAGGAAGTCTCTATAGAGGGCTAACAGATTGCATAAGGCAAAATTTTAACATGTCTAACGCCCATAAAGGTGGCATTGATTACACAATGTCAGGGGTGCAGTTTGCAATCATTGCCAACCACGACTAAACTATCGTGCGCTGTAAAAACTGGGTCGTACGCTATGTTCCTCGCAATAATGCGATGATGGTGTACGTACTTTCGAACTCAAGACTCCTTAAGGTAGGTGAGTGCTTAATGCCTTCTGTAAAAGTACGTGATAACGAGCCGTTTGACGTCGCCCTGCGTCGCTTCAAGCGTTCTTGCGAAAAAGCTGGTGTTCTTTCTGAAGTACGCCGTCGCGAGCACTATGAGAAGCCGACTGCTGAGCGTAAACGCAAAGCGGCAGCTGCCGTAAAACGCCACGCCAAGAAAGTTCAGCGTGAGCAAAAGCGTTTCGAACGGCTCTATTGATCCGTACCCGAGAGAGCCAGAGCGGTTAGCTGGTTGTCTCAAGAGGGATGCCAAGCGGCCGCCACTAGGTGGCCGTTTGTTTTTTCAGTTTTCTACGTTGTTTAAGGTGATTGGGCAGTCCGCCAGATGACGTTAAGCAAGCGTTTAGCGCACATGCGCGAGGGTGCCGTTGTAAATGGCAGGCCAGATTCCCCAGCGTTTTATTGACGACTTGCTCAGCCGCGTTGACGTGGTGGAAGTGGTTGGTGAGCGTGTGCAGCTTAAAAAGGCTGGCCGGAACTACTCGGGTCTTTGCCCTTTTCATCAGGAAAAAACGCCTTCGTTTACGGTAAGTGCTGATAAACAGTTTTATCACTGCTTTGGCTGTGGCGTGCATGGGAATGCACTACGCTTCTTGATGGAATACGACAAACTGCCGTTTCCTGAAGCGGTGGAGCAGTTGGCCGGGCGGTTGGGTCTTGACGTGCCGCGCGAAGGCGCTGACGACCCGCGTGCACATCAGCGAGAAAAAAAGCGCAAAGAGGGCGTTAACCTGCTCGAGCTTGCGGCAAGCTTTTATCGCGAGCGCCTTAAAATGCGCGAAGGGCAAAGCGCCCAGCAATATCTGGAAAACCGAGGGCTTTCTGCTGAGGTGATCAATGCCTACGGCATAGGCTACGCGCCTGGCGGTTGGGAAGCGCTCAAGCAGCACCTTGGTGAGCGGGAGATATCAGAACCTGTCCAGATTGAGTATGGCCTGTTGATCCATCGTGAAGATACGGGGCGTACTTACGATCGTTTTCGGGATCGGGTGATGTTTCCGATCCGCGATTTACGAGGGCGGACGATTGCATTTGGTGGGCGAGTGATGGGCGACGAGCAGCCCAAATACCTCAACTCACCAGAAACCCCTGTGTTTCATAAAGGGCGCGAGCTTTATGGGCTTTATGAAGCGCGCCAGGCATCCAGTAAGCTTGAGCAGCTGGTGATGGTAGAAGGCTATATGGACGTTGTGGCGCTTGCGCAGTACGGCATCCATAACGCGGTGGCTACGCTGGGAACCGCGACGACCGAAGATCACCTAAGCCGTCTGTTTCGTTTGGTCAGCCGAGTGGTGTTCTGTTTTGATGGCGACCGCGCTGGCCGCCAGGCCGCCAGTCGAGCACTGGAAACCGCGCTGCCGTTGATGATTGACGGCCGTGAGGCGCGTTTTCTATTTCTGGCAGAAGGTGATGACCCGGATACGCTGGTGCGTCGTGAAGGCGCCGAAGCGTTTAAGGATCGTGTTACCTGTGCGATGCCGCTGTCGGAGTTTTTGTTTGAGCAGGCGGCTCAGGGTCGTGATTTAAACACGGTGGAGGGGCGCGAGCGATTTGCAAGCCAGGTACTTGAAGCGTTGAACAAAGTACCTGATGGCATGCTCAAATCGTTACTGCTTGAAGCGCTTGCCAAGCGCAGTGGCTTGGCACAACAGCAGTTGCAAGCGCTGTTGGATAAGCGCGCAGCGGCACCCAAGGGGCAAGCGTATTGGGAAGCGGCTGAACCTATTGTCGAAGATAGCGCGGAGCAGGCGGGTTCTGTAAAGGCGGGCTCTACTGGAGCTACGTCACGTGCACGTAGCCGGGTGCTTACGCCCGTTGGGCGCATCGTGCAGCTTCTGCTGCACGAGCCGAGCGTAGTGTCAGCCTTGCCGGATAATCTGGAGTGGCTGCCTGATGATGAGGATACGCCGCTCTGTCGCGATTTGATCGTGCTCTTGCAGGCCGGACGCTATCGCAGTCCGCAGGTTGTGCTGGCGCATTTTCAGGGTACGCCACAGGGCGCGGTGCTGGCAGGGTTTGCCGCGCGGGAGTTATTGATTCCCAAAGCAGCACGAGAAGCAGAGTTAAGGGGGTTGGTTGAGCACTTGCAGCAGAAGCAGCGTAAGCGCTCGCCCCAGGAAGAGTACGAAGCGTTGTTGGCTCAGGAACGCGCTGGGCAGAAATTGGATAAACAGCAGCGTCAGCGCTTGGCCGGCTTGGTAGTCGAGTTGGCCCAGCGGTTTTGACCGGTGTTCGGAGAGAGGGGGGTTGAATTTTTCCCTCACCAACACCAGATATAGGGTCAGTCACCAAGTGCTGGCCTAACCGAACAACCTAACACACCTGAATGACCGCGCAAATACGTTTCGCTGGAAAAAATACAGCTATTTACGCTATACTGTTCGGCTTGTTGAGTTTAATCGATTCAGCGCTCCAGGTGTTTCATTCTTCTTCGTCGAGATAGGGTTTCTATGGCTGGAAATGCGCAGCAGCAGTCACGTCTGAAGGAGTTGATCGCGCGCGGCAAAGAGCAGGGTTACCTGACGTATGCCGAGGTCAACGACCATCTACCCGAGGATATCGCCGACCCGGATCAAGTGGAAGACATCATTGGCATGATCAACGACATGGGTATCCGTGTCGCTGAAGAAGCGCCTGATGAAGACACTTTGATGATGTCGGATCACTCCACGGACGAGTCCGCTGCGGAAGAGGCCGTTGCGGCACTCGCTGCCGTGGAAAGCGACGTGGGTCGCACCACAGACCCAGTCCGCATGTACATGCGTGAAATGGGCACAGTAGAACTCTTGACCCGTGAAGGCGAAATCGAAATTGCCAAGCGGATTGAAGAGGGTACACGTGAAGTCATGTCGGCACTGGCCTACTTGCCAGGGGCTGTCGCCTCCATTCTGGATGCTTACGACGCTACTCAGGATGAAGAAGCGCCTGGCCGTCTGTCGGATCTTTTCTCAGGGTTTATCGACCCCGATGAAGGTATCCCCGGTGTTGCCGAAGCGGATGTGCCTGAACCTGAGGTAGCCACCGACTTAAGCGACGACGAAGACGGCGACAGCGATGGCGAGGAGGATGACGAAGATTCCAACGCCAGCGAAGGCGGTCCGGACCCTGAAGAGGCGCGGGCGCGTTTTGAGCAAATTCGCGAGCAAAACGCGTTAGCCGGAGCGGCGCTTACCAAGCACGGTCGCGGCAGCGCTGAGCTGAAAGCCGAGCAGGCTCGTCTTGCCGAATTGTTCTCGCCGATCAAACTGGTGCCAAAACACTTTGAACGCCTGGTAGGCCAGGTACGTATTAGTGTTGAGCAAGTGCGTGCCCAGGAAAAAGCGGTCATGCAGCTTTGTGTTAAAAAAGCCAAAGTGCCGCGCAAGACGTTTATCAAATCGTTCCCGGGTAGCGAATCTAACCCCAAGTGGTTGGACGCGTTCCAGGAAGCGCAGCCCAAATACGCTGACCGTCTTGAGCCGTTACGTTCTGATATCGCCCGTTCGCAGCGTAAAATTGCTTTCGAAGAAGACATGGTGCAGCTCACCGTGGCGGATTTGAAAGAGGTGAACCGCAAGCTGTCGATTGGTGAGGCAAAAGCACGCCGCGCCAAGAAAGAGATGGTTGAGGCCAACCTGCGTCTGGTTATCTCGATTGCCAAGAAGTACACCAACCGTGGTCTGCAATTCCTTGATTTGATTCAGGAAGGCAACATCGGCTTGATGAAGGCGGTGGATAAGTTCGAATACCGTCGGGGTTATAAGTTCTCTACTTATGCTACCTGGTGGATTCGTCAGGCGATTACCCGCTCAATTGCCGACCAGGCACGGACGATCCGTATTCCGGTTCACATGATCGAGACGATCAACAAGCTTAACCGCGTGTCGCGCCAGATGCTGCAGGAAATGGGCCGCGAACCGACCCCGGAAGAGCTCGGCGAACGTCTTGAAATGCCGGAAGACAAAGTACGTAAGGTGCTCAAAATTGCCAAAGAGCCTATCTCCATGGAGACGCCGATTGGTGATGATGATGACTCGCACTTGGGCGACTTTATCGAGGACGGCACCATGCTGCTGCCTATCGATATGGCCACCGGAGAAGGCTTGATTGAAGCAACGCGTAACGTACTGGGCGGCCTCACCGCACGTGAAGCCAAGGTACTGCGCATGCGGTTCGGTATTGATATGAATACCGACCACACGCTTGAAGAAGTGGGTAAGCAGTTTGACGTAACCCGTGAACGGATTCGTCAGATTGAGGCCAAGGCGCTGCGCAAGCTTCGCCACCCTAGCCGCTCTGAGCCGCTACGCTCGTTCCTGGACGAGTAAATCAGTCTAAGTTAGTGCTCAGGCGCTAGTGTCTAGCGTAAAAAAAGCCCGTCGTTTTTTTAAACGGCGGGCTTTTTGCTATCTAGTGTCAAGCGCTCCACGAATCCTGATGCCATTGAGCCTTTGTTATAGCGTGTAGTGAGTAGCGGAGCCAGGACCAACAGGCAGACCCAGCAAAAACACCCACACAAAGAACAGTAAGCTCCAGCCGATCAGCATGAATAGCGTATAGGGCAACATTAAGGCGACCAGTGTGCCAATGCCCATATCGTTGCGATAACGGGTCGCAACCGCCAGTATCAGCCCAAAATAGCTCATCATCGGGGTGATCAGGTTGGTGACAGAATCACCGATCCGGTAGGCCGCCTGAATCACCTCTGGCGCGTAGCCCATCAGCATCAGCATGGGAACGAAAATCGGAGCGGTCACCGCCCACTGAGCCGATGCGCTGCCCAGCGACAGGTTGACGAACGCACACAGTAAAATAAACAGCGCAAACAGGCCCGGGCCACGTAACCCAAGCGACTCCAGCAGATCAGCGCCCGCCACGGCCGTCACGGTACCAAAATTGCTCCAGTTAAACAGCGCCACAAACTGAGCGGCAAAGAAGACCAGCACAATATACAGCCCAAGGCTACTCATGCTTTTGGCCATGGCATTTACCACATCACGATCATTGTGCATCGTGCCTGCCAGGCGCCCATAGATGAAGCCCAATAGCGAGAAGGAGACCGCTACAATGACCACAATGCCACTCAAGAAGGGCGAGCCGCTGATTAGCCCTGTTTCTGGATTACGCAAGATGCCATTTTCAGGTACCACGGTCATGGCAATTAAGCCAATAAGCACCAGCGTGGCTAACCCCGTGCCTTTTAGCGCCCGCTTCTCCTCAGCGGAAAGCCCTTGCATGGACTGCTGGCCAATGTCGCTATCGGCATCAGCGGCATCATATTTGCCAAGCTTCGGCTCCACGATACGTTCGGTAACCAGGCCGCCGATCAAGGTCACAAAGAAGGTGCTGACAAACATGAAGAACCAGTTTGCTTCAGCGCCTACCACATAAGCCGGGTCCAGTAGGCGAGCGGCCTCTTGGGTAATACCAGAAAGTAACGGGTCGACGGTTCCAATGAGCAGGTTGGCGCTGTAGCCGCCGGAAACACCACAGAAAGCCGCAGCGAGACCCGCCAAAGGGTGGCGCCCAAGTGAATGGAAGATCATGGCGGCCAGAGGAATAAGTACAACGTAACCAAGCTCGGCCGCCATGTTGGACATAATGCCCGCAAACACAATGGCATAGGTAACGATGCGGGGTGAGCGGTTAAGTACCAACGCTCTCATACTGGCAGAAAGTAGCCCTGAGTGTTCGGCTACGCCAACGCCCAGCATGGCAACCAGTACAGTGCCTAAAGGCGCAAAGCCTGTGAAGTTTGTCACCATCTCGGTGACCAGCCGGCGTAAGCCTTCGGCGTTAAGGAGGGAATTAACCGCAATCCATTCGCCCTCGTTAGCGGGGCGTGGGTCGGCAACTGACACGCCTAAGGCACCGGCAATACCGCTGGCTATCACCACAAGGACACATAAAATGGCAAATAGCGTGACCGGGTGAGGGAGCAAGTTGCCAAGCCACTCAACGCTATCGAGAAAGCGGGTAAACGCGCCACGCTTTAGGTTTTTTTCATGGTTTTTAGGGGGTGTCATAAGTTTTATGTCGTTAGAGTGGAGGTTTGTAGCAAAAAAAAGCCCATTGGGGCTAAAAGATGACACTACGTTGAAGTGTATAAGGGCGCAAACGGCTTTACGTATAGCGGGATTTAAAAAATGAAATGCCGTAAGCGCAGGAGAGGCTATGGCAAGCGAAAGGCCGACTCTGGCGTTAAAGTGATGGCGTGTTCGGCAGTACTCGCGACATATTGGCCACCAGATAATCGACCAATTGACGAATCTTGGGGGACAAGTGGCGGTGGCGGGGGTAAACTGCCCAGACAGCCGTATCATGGTGCTGAAAGGGTTCCAGTACGGCGATGAGTTCGCCACTTGCAAGGTGAGGTGCTACGTAATAGTCGGGCAGTTGGGCAAGGCCCAGGCCCTTAAGCGCGGCATCCAGCAGGGCGGGCCCGGAGTTACCCGTCCAGCAGCTTTCTACGCGTACTTCGCGGCGTTGGCCGTTGCTATCAAACAGCCAATTAGGCCGTGAACCTACCAAACAACGATGTTGGCCAAGTTCCGCCAACGTGTGAGGAGGCGGTGTCTGGCGAAAGTAATCCTGGGAGCCGACAACATATTCACGTCGGTCGCACAGGCGCCTGGCGATCAGGCTTGAATCCTTTAATACGCCCATGCGAATGGCGATATCAAAGCCTTCCTCAATGAGTTCAACGGGCCGGTTGGTAAAATGCATGTACACTTCAAGATCAGGATGTAGGCATTGAAATTCATTAACTAGTGGTGCGATATAACGCTCGCCAAAGGTAGTGGCTGAGGTCAGCTTAAGCAGGCCCCGAGGCTTGGCCTGCAGTTCGCTCAGCGCCTGTTCGGCATCTTTCAATCCATCAAACAGATGCTGACAATGCTCCATATACAGAGCGCCTGCATCCGTTAAGCGTATTTGACGCGTTGTACGGTAGAGAAGCTGAATGCCGAGCTGGTTTTCGAGTTGGCTCACCAAGCGGCTAATATGCGAGGTTGATACTTTTAGATGGTTTGCGGCCGCAGAAAATGTGCCCAGTCTGACTACTTCAATAAAGGCTTCGACACGATCCCAGCGCTGCATGGAGGCTCATCCGTTGTAGGTGATTGTTGCTCAGTGGCAATAATATTATGAGTATATCCCGCTTTTTCTAGTACCTCTAGCTACCTTACACTGTCGCTATTGGAGCAATACGTTATCTGTTCAGGCGACTTACTGCGCCACTGTCTTAAGGAGTGACACTATGAAATCACGTGCTGCCGTTGCGTTAGAGGCGGGTAAACCGCTTGAGCTGGTTGAAATTGATGTGGAAGGTCCGAAAGCGGGCGAAGTGTTGGTAAAAATGGCGGCTACTAGCGTTTGTCATACCGATGCTTATACGTTGTCGGGCGCTGACCCGGAAGGACTCTTCCCTTCAGTGCTGGGTCATGAAGGCGCTGGTGTCGTTCAGGAAGTAGGTGAAGGGGTGACCAGCCTTAAGCCTGGCGACCATGTTATTCCGCTATATACCGCTGAGTGCGGCAAGTGCAAATTCTGTCTGTCAGGTAAAACCAACCTGTGCGGCAGCGTGCGTGCCACCCAGGGTAAAGGCGTAATGCCCGACGGCACCTCGCGCTTCTCGCTGGATGGCAAGATGCTGCACCACTACATGGGAACGTCCACGTTCAGCGAATACACCGTACTTCCTGAAGTCTCGTTAGCGGCGGTTTCCAAAGAAGCCCCGATGGATAAAATCTGCTTGCTGGGCTGTGGCGTGACTACCGGTATTGGCGCGGTACTCAATACTGCAAAAGTAGAGCCAGGCGCTACCGTCGCAGTCTTTGGTTTGGGGGCGATTGGTCTGGCGGTAATCCAGGGCGCGGTCATGGCGAAAGCGGGTCGAATTATCGCCATTGATGTTAATGCGGATAAGTTTGAGCTGGCCAAGCAGTTTGGCGCGACTGACTTTGTAAACCCCAAGGATTACAGCGACTCCATTCAGCAGGTTATTGTTGATTTGACCGATGGCGGCGTGGACTATTCGTTTGAGTGTATCGGTAACGTCAATGTGATGCGCTCAGCGCTTGAGTGCTGCCACAAAGGCTGGGGCGAATCGATCGTGATTGGCGTCGCCGGTGCGGGGGAGGAGATTTCCACACGTCCGTTCCAACTGGTGACCGGGCGCGTTTGGAAAGGCTCCGCGTTTGGTGGTGTGAAAGGCCGCAGTGAACTGCCAGGCTACGTTGAGCGTTACATGAACGGTGAAATTAATATTGATGATTTCATTACTCACGATATGCCGTTTGAGAAAATCAACGAAGCGTTTGAACTGCTGCATGCGGGCAAGAGCATCCGCACCGTTCTGCATTACTAGGTCGTTATTAACAGGTCTGTATTGTTAATTTACTGATAAAGCGCGGCAGGCAGCACTGCCGCGCTTCTCTTTTCGCAAGGAGCCTGCCCCATGAGCATGAGTGAAACCCTGGAACTGGTGTCTGCCAATCGCAGTTTTGGTGGCTGGCACAAACGCTACCGCCATTACTCACGGGCGCTGGATTGCGATATGGAATTTGCGGTGTACCTACCGCCTCAAGCCGAAAGCGAGCGTGTACCGCTTTTATGGTGGTTGTCCGGGCTTACCTGCAACGATGAAAACTTCATGCAGAAGGCGGGTGCCCAGCGGATGGCGGCAGAGCTTGGGATTGCCATTGTTTGTCCGGATACCAGCCCGCGTGGCACGGACCTACCAGGCGAGCACGATAGTTATGACCTTGGCTCGGGGGCCGGCTTTTATGTCAACGCGACCCAAGCGCCGTGGAAGCCACACTATCGAATGTACGACTATATCGTTGAAGAGTTGCCTTCCGTTGTACGCCAGCACTTCCCGGTAAACGGGCGTGAGTCGATTAGTGGTCACTCGATGGGCGGCCACGGGGCATTAATTTTAGCGTTGCGTCATCCAGGTCGTTTTAGCTCGGTGTCAGCATTCTCGCCAATTGTGAACCCGATGAACTGCCCTTGGGGGCAAAAGGCGTTTACCAGCTATTTGGGTGAGGATCAGTCAACCTGGCGTCAGTACGATGCCTGTGAACTGGTCGCTAATGGTGCCTCGCGTCAACGGCTGTTTATTGACCAGGGCGAGGCGGACCAGTTTTTAGAAGAGCAGCTCAAGCCCGAGCGGCTTGAAGCCGTATGTGAAGCGCATGATCACCCGCTGACGCTGCGTCGTCAGCCGGGTTACGACCATAGTTACTTCTTTATTGCCTCGTTCATTGAGGAGCATCTACGTTATCATGCGGAACATCTTATGAAATCTTAAGGATAACGATGCTTAAACGTACGCTGAGCCGCTTTCTTCGTCAGCTATGGCGTCTTGTGTGGCGCGGCGTGCTGGTTTTTGTGCTTCTTTCTGTGGCACTGGTCATCCTGTTTCGTTTTGTGCCCTTGCCAGGCTCCATGATCATGGTGGAGCGCAAAATACAGAGCTGGGTAAACAGCGAGCCTATACGCATTCAGCATCAGTGGCGAAGCTGGGACAATTTATCCAGCAACGCCAAGTTGGCGGTGATTGCTGCTGAAGATCAGCGCTTCCCTCTACATCGTGGCTTTGACCTTGTTGAGTTACGTCGTGCTTGGGAGACCAGTCGTGATGGTGGCCGTTTGCGCGGCGCCAGCACGCTGAGTCAGCAAACAGCCAAAAATATTTTTTTGTGGAGTGGGCGCAGCTGGACGCGCAAAGCGTTAGAGGCCTGGTTCACGCTGTTGATTGAAATTTTCTGGAGCAAACAGCGTATTCTTGAGGTGTATCTGAATATCGCTGAATGGGATAGCGGCGTGTTTGGCCTGGAAGCCGCCGCGCAACACTATTTCGGCGCCTCCGGCGGAGCGATGACGGAGCGCCAGGCAAGCCTGCTCGCGGCAATCCTTCCCAGCCCACGTACCCGCAGCGCCTCTCGACCTGACGCCCAAGTGGAAAGGCGTAGCCAATGGGTACGCCAGCAGATGCATAACCTGGGCGGAGTAGGGTACCTGGAACGGCTATAGAAGGCTGGATTAAAGAGCTAAAGCCAGCTTCTTCCCTTGATGCGCTTCTATTTATAAAAAAGTGCACGAATATTATTCAAAATGGTAGCGGTATTTTTTTGTATAAGTGATTGAATATAAACTGTTTTTATATATTTTTATGTGTGTTGTTATTATCGTAACTTCATTTTGTTACGTTCTCTTACTTAAAAAATTGAACCTGTGCTGAATCCTTGCGTCACATTTACCACATTCATATCGCGTCAATGAGGTTTCTTACTATGCAACGTATAACTGCTCTATTCTCTGCTGCCCTGCTCGCTACTGGCTTAATGGCATCTACTGCCAACGCCCAGCAAGCGCAGGACCCGGCTCAGGATCCCATGGCTACTCAGCAAGCAGCACCCGCCCAGGATTTTTCTGACCAGCAGTTACAGCAGTTCGCCGATGCTTCTCAAGAAATCGCCGTGATCTCGCAAGAGTATACACAGCGTCTGCAGGAAGCAGGAGATGAGTCAGCCCAACAGGAAGTTCGCGCCGAAGCTAACGATCGTATGATCGAAGTGGTTGAAGACAGCGGCTTGGATGTCGATACCTTCAATGCTATCGGTCAGTCTATCCAGCAAGATCCGGAAATGATGCAGCGTGTTCAAGAGATGGCAAACCAGTCCTAAGCCATCACTAGCTGATACACCATCAAAGCCCGACACCCAGGTGTCGGGCTTTTTTTGCGTCCAGGGTTTACGCTAGTGATGAACCGAGCCAAACTCGGCTTATCTATTAGACACGTCTTGGGAGATCACATGGACGTAGAGCTACTTGAAATACGCCAATTTATGGGCCAGTTTCCTCCTTTTGATGGTCTCTCGGATGAGCTGCTTGATGCGATTGCCGAGCGCGTTGAGGTCAGCTATTTCAAAACGGGCAGCGAGATCCTGGAGCTAAATGATATCGTTAGTGAGCTGTGCTTTATAAGAAGTGGCGCCGTTGAGGTGTATCGCCGCCAGGGTGAGCTTTATAACCGATTAGGCGAAGGGGATATTTTTGGCCACTTTAGCTTATTGCGGAATCACAAAGTGCGCTTCCCGGCCCAGGCGATTGAAGACACGCTGATCTATTTTATTCCCAACGATGTCTTTCAGCGCTTATGCGAAGAGGACGATAACTTCGCTGACTTTGTAGAGCTTGAGCGGCCACGGCTTGAAACGGTTGCCGAGCAACAAAAAAAGTCGAACGATATGATGGTCACGCGTATTCGCAAACTGGTGACCCGCTATCCCGTCATGGTGGCATCCACCACCAGCCTTCAGCAGGTTGCCCAGCAAATTAACGATGCCCAGGCATCAGCGGCCATTGTGCTCACCCAATGCACCGGCAGCCCGCGCTACAGTTTTCAAGACAGCGAGGGCGCCAAATGGAAAATGGTGGGTATTTTTACCGATAGTGACTTTAGAACCCGGGTCGTGGCAGAGGGGCTTTCACCGCAAACCGCGATTGGCGATGTCGCGTCCTCTCATTTGATTACCATACAGTCGGATGCGTCGATATATGAGGCTATGCTGACCATGCTGCGCAACAATGTTCATCACTTGCCGGTGCTGTATCGGCAGCGGCCTGTTGGCGTGGTGCACCTTTCCGATATTATTCGCTATGAAACGCATAGCGGACTCTACCTGGTCAGCAATGTTTTCAATCAGTCCAGCGCACAAGGGCTTGCCAAGCTGGCGCCTGATGTTAGTGCGGCGTTTGTACGAATGGTTCAGGAGGGCGCTAACTCGCAAATGGTGGGCAGCGCGCTTTCAACGGTGGGGCGTAGCTTCTTCCGGCGCCTGCTGGAATTGGCCGAAGCTGAGCTTGGGCCACCGCCGGTGCCTTACTGTTTTATGGTTAATGGCTCAATGGCACGCAATGAACAAAGCATTGTGACTGACCAGGATAACGCGCTCATTTTGTCTGATGACTTTATCCCTGAAGAGCATGATGCTTATTTTTATGCGCTGGCCAAGTTTGTTAGCGATGGGCTGGATGCCTGCGGTTACACCTACTGCAAAGGCGATATCATGGCCACCAATCAAGAGTGGCGTCAGCCGCTGAGCGTTTGGAAAGGCTATTTTGAAGACTGGATTTCCAATCCGACGCCTAAAAAGCTGCTGCAGAGTTCGATCTTCTTTGACCTTGATAGCATCTATGGCGAAGAACATTTTGTTGAAACGCTACAGGATCTAATTGCGCGTAGAGCTGCTGAATCGCCGTTGTTTTTAGCGGCAATGGCGCGTAACGCGTTGAACCGTACGCCGCCGCTTGGTTTCTTCCGTACCTTTGTCATGGAAAAGGATGGCAAGCATAACAATTCAATTAACCTGAAACGCCGTGGCACAGCGCCGATGGTTGATCTAATCCGTATCCATGCGCTGGCGTGTGGTTCCAAAGCGCAAAATACGTTTCAGCGACTAAAAGATATAAGCGATACCCAGCTTTTAGCCCCAGGTGTTAGCGATAAGCTGAGCTATGCGTTTGAGTTTTTATGTATGACGCGGTTGCGCCACCAGATGATCGATATTCAGGAAGACCGAGAGCCAGATAACAATATTGAGCCTGAAAATGTAGAGGACAGCGAGCGGCATACGCTGAAAGATGCTTTCCATGTGCTTAGCAATGCTCAGAAATTTTTAAAGTTCCGTTACCCGGTGCCCGCTCAACGGCAGAGGCACTAACATGCTAGGCATTCGCCCGCGTCACCGCATCACCCAGCCCGACTGGATTGACTATATGGCGCAGCGTGAGCGCCAGGCGAAAGACCCTGCTATCCAGCGGTTTTTTGCCACATCACTGCCTTCTGGTGATACCCCCATTGCTGACGTGCCGATGGTTGCGCTGGATTTGGAAACCACCGGTTTGGATGAGCGGCGCCATGCCATTGTCAGTATGGGCGTCGTGCCGTTTACACTGGACCGTATCAAGCTCGCGGAGCGCCGTTATTGGGTCGTCAAGCCCACTAGAACGCTGTCTGAATCCTCGATAGCTTTCCACCATATTACCCATTCCGAGGTGGCAGATGCCCCGGATTTGGACGTGGTGCTGGATGAGCTGTTGGACGCGCTCGCGGGCCATTTGGTCGTGGTGCACTTTCGCAATATTGAGCGGCCCTTCCTGGATACGGCGATTAAAGCACGGCGGGGCGAGGGGGTGATGTTCCCAATGATCGATACGATGTCGCTTGAGGCGAGGATACATCGACAAACGTTATGGGCACGTTTTCGCCGCTGGTTGGGACGCCCCCCGGTTTCAATACGTTTAAACGCTAGCCGTGCCCGCTATGGTTTGCCTGCCTATCAGGGGCATCATGCGCTGGTCGATGCATTGGCCACGGCAGAACTTCTCCAGGCGCAAATCGCCACCCATTATCAGCCAGATACGCCTTTAAAAAATATCTGGTGCTAGCACGGCATCCATAAAAAAACGGGCAGCCCTTGGGCTGCCCGTTTTGGTCATGCGTACCGATTAATTACACCGCTTTGGGTTCGCTCATCAAACCTTTGACGATTGCGTAGCACGCCACCAATAGAATAATGGTGAACGGGAAACCGGTGGAAACGGCCATGGTTTGTAGCGCCGTAAGGCCGCCGCCCAGCAGCAGCGCAATGGCAATGGCGCCTTCAATGATCGCCCAGAACACGCGTTGCGGTGTGGGGGCATCCACTTTGCCGCCCGCAGTGATGGAGTCAATCACAAGCGAGCCTGAGTCGGAGGAGGTGACAAAGAAGATGATGACCAGCAAAATCGCCACGAAAGAGGTGATTTGTGCCAGTGGCAATTGCTCCAGCATCAGGAACAGCTGAAGGTCGACGCCCGCATCGCGCACGGTGCTAATACCCTGGCTTACATATTGATCAATGGCGGTGCCGCCAAAGGTCGTCATCCAAAGTACCGATACTACTGAGGGGATAATAAGTACGGAAATCAAAAACTCTCGAACCGTACGGCCACGTGATACGCGGGCGATAAACATGCCGACGTAAGGAGACCAGGAGATCCACCATGCCCAGTAGAAGGCCGTCCAGCCTTGGCTGAAGTTAGCATCTTCACGGCCGAACGGGTTTGAAAGCGCGGTGAAGTGAGTCGCATAGCTCCACAGGTTTTCAAAGAAGCCCGTCGCGATGAACAGAGTCGGGCCTACCGCAATCACAAAGAACAGTAGCAACGCCGCCATGGCGATGTTGATCTTGGAGAGCAGTTGCACGCCCTTATCAACACCAGCAACAATGGATGCAATCGCCACCAGGGTAATGCCGACGATCAATAGAATCATCGTGACATCGCTTTCAGGCGCGCCAAACAAATACGAAAGCCCCGCTGCCGCCTGGCTGGCACCTAGGCCTAGTGACGTAGCCAAACCAAACAGCGATGCAAACACCGCCAGAATATCGATCACATGGCCTGGCCAGCCCCAAACGCGCTCACCCAAAATGGGGTAAAACACCGAGCGCATTGAAAGCGGCAAGCCTTTATTGAACGAGAACAGGGCCAGCGAAAGTGCCACGATGGCGTAAATCGCCCAAGGGTGCAGGCCCCAGTGGTAAATGGTGGCTGCCATGGCTAGCGATGTGGCTGCTGCAGCGTTGCCTTCGGCGCCACCCAGCGGTGCCCAATTACTGCCATCAAAGGCGGTGCCGAAGTGGGTAAGTGGCTCATTTACGCCAAAGAACATCAAGCCAATGCCCATGCCAGCGGCAAACAGCATAGAGAACCAGCCCATATAGGTGTAATCCGGTTTGGCGTCGACGCCACCAAGGCGGATTTTACCCAACGGGGAGAAAATCAAACCAACACATAAAATAACGAATATGTTGGCAGCCGTGATAAAAAACCAGGACAGGTTGCCGGTTAGGAAGTTGAAAATGGAATCGTATACCGGCGCAATGGTGTCTTGCAGCGCCAGCGTCAAGACCACGAATAGCAGTACAATAATCGCTGAAATGCTAAACACCTTGCCGTGCAGGTCAAGGTCAAAGCCCATTTTATTGGTCGTAATGTTGTCCTGACCAACAACGTAGTCGGTATCGATCAGATTTGCCGCCCCATCGGGAGCGGGTATGCCTTCAGGGGATTTTGGCTCCTCAGGGGAGCTATTGGGCTCTTGTTTATCCACGAGTACCTCTCCGTTTTAATTAGAAAACACGCGTAGTGTCGTTTTGCTTAACTATATATTAACAAGCATTGTATTGCTGTTTTATTGGAACTGTTTTGTAAGTGCAAACAAAGGTGCCGACCCCAGTATCAACTGACGTCGGCACAGTGGTGGATAGCGATTAGCTATTTAGCCATTGCTCAACCACATTCTGGTTTTCTTCTACCCATTTCTTGGCGTTTTCGTAGGGGTCGCTTCCGTCTTCCTGGTTCATCAGCATTACTTCACCCATTTGCTCTGGGGTCCATTCGAATGCATTAAGAATCGCGTAGGCTTCTGGCATTTCATCGGCAAAACCGTTACGTACAACGGTATGAATTTGCTCAGCGCCACCAAACACGTTTTCTGGATCTTCCAGATATTTAAGGTCCCAGCGTGCAAACATCCAGTGGGGCGTCCAGCTGGTGATCACGATATCTTCTTCATTATTAATGGCGTTACTAAGCGATGCCACCATCGTGGCATCGCTGCCACTGCGCAGGCGAAGTTCAATGCCATAGGTATCGACAACTTGTTCCGTCAAGCCCATCAGGCCTGCACCAGGATCTATACCGATGATCTCACTGTTAAAGAGGTCAGCGTTGCTATTAAGGTCGGCAATCGAGTCAACGTCTGTATAAGACGGTACGACGAGCCCTAGTTTGGTGCCGTCCAGGTTGGGGCCCAGGTCTTCAACGTGGTCACCAATGCGCTCCATGTACTCAGCGTGCGTTGTTGGCAGCCATGCGGCAACAATCGCATCGGCGTCACCGGTTGAAAGTGCCTGGAACATGGCCGCTGCGGAAAGCGAGGTCATGTCTACTTCGTAGCCAGCCTGCTCCAGCACCGCAGCAATAACGTTAGTGGAGGCTACTTCTGACGACCATTCAACATACGCAAGATTGATGGTGCCTTGATCCTGCGCCTGAGCGGCACTGCCTACGACTAACCCCGTACCTGCAATCAATGCGGCAGAGGCCAAGCGGATACGACGATTTAGCATACGTGTTTTCATTCACTTGCTTCCTTTTGTATTGTTTGCCTTAACATACCATCATGTGAGGCAATTCAGCATGGTCGTGAAAATAAAGCTCATCAAGTCAAAGGGGTTAACACCCCGTCAAGCTACTTCTCATCTTCTCGTTGTTGCTAGGTAGCTTAGTCAGCCTACTTAGAAGAGGCCTTGCGTAACGATTGAGTTAAACGGTCCAGCAGCATGGCCAGAATAACAACGGCAATACCTGCTTCAAAGCCGTCGCCTGGGCGCAGGCGCTGTATAGCACGCCATACTTCGCTGCCTAACCCATCCGCACCTATCATCGCGGCAATAACCACCATGGAAAGCGCTAGCATGATCGTTTGGTTAATGCCCGCCATCAAGGTAGGTAACGAGAGCGGTAGCTGCACTTTAAATAGCTTTTGGCTTCGAGTAGCACCGTAAGCATCCGCGGCTTCTATTAGCTCTGTTGGTACCTGACGAATGCCGAGCGTCGTAAAGCGAATGGCGGGCGGCATGGAAAAGATAACCGTGGCAAAAATAGCGGACACAGAACCAATACCGAAAAAGGGAATGGCCGGTATCAGATAGACGAACGCAGGCATGGTCTGCATAAAATCCAGCAGCGGCATGAACAAGCGGTAAAGGCGTTCCGATAAGGCCGCGGTGATGCCGATAGGCAGTGCAATGACAACGGCAACGACGGTTGCGATCACCACCAGCGTTAACGTCTCGATCATGGGTTCCCAAAGGCCCATATTCCAGATTAATGCCAAACCAAGGACCGCCCCCAGTGCCAAGCGCGGGCCTGCAAGCCTCCAGCAAAGCAGGGCAATAATGGCCAGCAGTGCCCACTCCGGTAGCCACATCAATCCATCATTTAGGCTATTAATCCCGGTTTGGGTAAAGCGTGAAATGCCGCGAGTAACCACAGAGTATTCGCTGGTTAGCCAAGTAAGACCACCTTCGATCCAACTGCCTAGCGGGATACGGGGAATGTCCATTAAGGTTCTCCTGCTCGTGCCAATTCATCCAGTACCGCGCCTTTCACCACAACGCCCAGTAGGCGCTGCTGTTCATCTACCACGGCAATAGGAAAGCTCTTTTCACTAAACATCGCGAACAGGTTCTGCAACGGCTCGTCGGGGGGCACTTTACGGAAGTCCTGAGTCAGGTAGCCGGCGATTTTTTCGGCGCCTTCCTTGATAGCCGTGCTCGCGGACTCGGCTTCCAGTAGCCCGAGCAGGCGGCGGTCACGGTCAGTTACGTAGATAGAGTCAATCGCGTGGTCCCGCATGCGGTGAAGAGCCGTGCGCGGGCCATCACTGCCACGCGCGGTGCTACGCAGTGGGCGCATGGCGCTCTCGGCCGTTAGAATACGCGAGCGGTCGACCCCTTCGATAAAACGACGCACATAATCATCAGCGGGTTGGGTCAGAATTTCTTCAGGGGTTCCAATTTGAACTACTTCGCCATCTTTAAGCAGCACGATTCGGTCACCGATATTCAGCGCTTCATCCAAATCGTGGGTAATGAAGACGGTGGTCTTTTGCATTTTTGTTTGGAGCTGCAAAAGTTCCTGTTGCATGTCCTTACGAATCAAGGGGTCAAGCGCTGAAAATGCTTCATCCATTAGCAGTACGCTGGCATCGTTAGCCAGTGCGCGGGCCAAACCAACGCGCTGTTGCATTCCCCCTGAAAGCTGGTGGGGATACGCGTTCTCCCAGCCTTCCAGGCCCACCTGTTTAAGGGCGGTATGGGCGATTTTATGACGCTCGGCTTTATCAATGCCGCGTATTTCCAAGCCAAACTCTGCGTTTTTTTGCACCGTGCGATGCGGAAACAGCGCAAAATTTTGGAAGACCATCGAGAAATGGCGGCGTCGGCATTCCAGTAACGCTTTTTCACTCAGGGTGGGGATGTTTTCATCATCAATGATGATCTCACCTTCCGTTGTGTCAATCAGGCGATTAAGACAGCGGATCAGTGTCGATTTGCCTGAGCCCGAAAGGCCCATGATGACGAGGAGCTCACCTTCATAAACATCGAAGGATATATTGGAAAGGCCGAGTGTCTGGCCTGTTTGCTCTAGGATTTCTGGACGCTTAAGACCCTGGTCGCGTAGCTCTAATGCTTTTCGAGGTTGTTTACCAAAGACCTTACTTAAGCCTCGGACTCTAATTTTAACAGGACGTTGCTCATCCATAGGCGATGCCTTTTATGTGTATGAGGCGCTTTGTATGGTTGCTCTTTCTGATTTGCCGCCATCTATATAAAGCAGCCACACAAAGCATTCATAATGAAAAAAACAGTATATTGTCGTGTATTTATTAAAAAATATTATACATAAATGAGCTGGTTGTGTCACAACGCCTCTTTAAGCGCGGTCCAGAAATGCCACATGTGTCATTTTGCGTCCACGCTTGGTTGGTTATCAATAATGTTTTTTTGTTTTTAAAGTGTTGATATTAAGTGTTATTTTTTATAAATCATTGAGTTGGCTTGAAGTGTGCTTGGTTTGGAGTAGTGATTCAGGATGTTTTTTGCAGGTTTCAAGGAGATGAATTTTATGAACAAGCACGCGGATGTAAAAGCGAAGCGCCCACGTCTACTTTCTTTGTGCATGATCGCAACTGCTGCCAGTGTCCTCTTGCTTGCTGGCTGCGGTGACAATGAAGAAGAATTGCCGCCTGCCCAACAGCCTGAAACCATGGAGCAAAGTGCAGCACCTGACGTTGAGCAGGATGCCACCATGACCCAAGAGCCCTCCACGATGGATCAAACCGCAGATCCAGCTGATCCTGCAGACATGGGCTCAGCAGATAACGGTGAAGCAATTGTCCCGCAAGAGTCAATACAGCCTGAAGATGAGGCGCGCACCCAGGATGTTGAAGAAGAGCCCGGTTTTGGTGAAGGTACAGACCCCATGCCAGGTGCCGATGAAGAAAATGATGATGAGTTAACTAACGGCTAATACCTACGTATCGTTCCCTACGATGATAAGCCGCTTCAGCTGTTCGTTCCCTGCGGCTGCTCCACACGGTTTATCATCTTTACCCTCGCGCCTGCGAGGGTTTTTTTTGCTCTGAAGTATTACGCTACTAAGGGGTTGCTACCCGTGTGCCCGCGCTATCGCAGCCAGACGCTTGCATCGTAGAAGCGCCTAGCTATGTCGATAAAACACGCATCAAGGCACTGTTGTTGGCCTTTTCATACAGAGTCCTGTTGGTCTAGTCCCGTTGAACCAGTCCTATTGCTCTACTCTTCGCTATCTTCAAGACGGCGATAGAGTGTGCGTCGAGCGATACCCAAAAGCTCCGCTGTTCGGCGTTTGTTGCCTCCTGTCGCTTCGAGCACTTTTCGAATATAGCGCTTTTCCACTTCCTCCAGGCTAGGCCATCGAGTAGGCGAGGGCGTCGGTAACTGTGTACCTGGCAGTACTTCTCCGCTTAATGTCGGGGTGATCTCGGCACCAGCTTCCGGATGAGAATTCTCGCGTAAGCGTTCGGGTAAATCCTGGTGCTGCAAAAGACCCTCTTCACTGAGCGTTACCGCTCGCATAATGGCATTTTCCAATTCGCGGACGTTACCGGGGTAGGTGTAATTCAGCAGGCTGTTGAGTGCCTCGGGCTCAATTTGCTCAATCTGCTTGTTTTGCGCTTCCGCATGTTTATCAATCAACGCAAAAATCAGATGTTCAATATCGCTGCCCCGTTCACGCAGGGGAGGAATGCGCAGTGAAAAGGTTTCCAGACGATAAAACAAGTCGCTACGAAAACTCTCCTGCTCAATCTCTTTGTCCAGGTTGCGGTGGGTTGCCGCGATGATGCGCACATCCACAGCTTCTTCGCGCTCGCCGCCGACCGGACGCACGGTTTTTTCCTGAAGCGCCCGGAGCAGTTTGGCCTGGAGGTTGATCGGCATTTCGCCTATCTCATCCAAAAACAGGCTGCCACCTTGAGCGGTATGAAAAAGCCCTTTGCGCGCTTCATTGGCCCCGGTAAAGGCGCCTTTCACATGGCCGAAAAACTCACTTTCCATCAGCTCAGCAGGTATGCTGGCGCAGTTGACGGGGATAAAAGGGGCCTCATGGCGAGGGCTTTCCTGATGAATGGCGCGCGCCAAAAGCTCCTTGCCGGTACCGCTTTCTCCCAAAATAAGAATGGGGGCATTACTTTTAGCCAATCGCGATGCGTCATGAAACAGCGACTGCATAACATTACTTTTGCCCACAATGCCGTGAAAGTGGCTGAGCTCTGTATCGTGTGAAAGCGATAGACGCTGGCGCTCCAGCACCCGAAAGACCGCCTCACGGATAGCATCAAGGTCAAGTGGCTTGGTCAGGAAGTCGTTGGCGCCAAGCTTGAGCGCTTCAACGGCCTGATCGATAGTGCCAAAAGCGGTAATAACGATGATCCCCAATTCGCTGCCACTTTGACGAATTTGCTGCAGCAGCTGAATGCCCGTCATCCCCGGCAGGCGTACATCGGTAATCATCATGGCCACAGGGGTATGGCTTAGTAGGGCAATGGCCTCTTCAGCGCTGGGCACGCCAAGCGTTTGATAGCCCGCATCGTTCAACTCTTCTTCTAAAAGCTCTCGGATAGCGGGGTCATCTTCCACTACCAGCAAAGGTAAAGGATGTTCCTGATGGGTCACAAATGTTGTCCTCAAGCGGATGCGGTTTCACTAAGTGGAAGTGTGATTTCAAATCCAGCGCCACCAAGAGCGCTGTCAAACACACCAATCGTACCGCCGTGGTCATTAATAATACGGTGCACCATGGAGAGCCCCAAGCCACTGCCTTGACCCACCGGTTTGGTAGTGAAAAATGGGTCAAAAACGTGCTGATGGTTGCTAGCAGGGATGCCAGGGCCATCGTCTTCTACATAGAGCGTTAATTCATGATCATGCGTACGTACGCGTACGCGGATATGGCTTACGTTAGGTGCTTGCGCTGCATTACGCAGTAGATTGGTAAGCACCTGAACGATTTGCTGTTCGTTTGCCAGTAAATGAGGCGTGGGCGAGGGAAGATGGATATCCAACCGGATATTTCGCGGTTCAAGCTCCTCTTCTACTAAATCGCTGGCATTTTGAATTAACCGATCAAGCGCCAGTTCGCCTTTTTCGACATTATGCTGTCGGCCTAATTCCATTAATTGACGAACTATTTCGACAATTCGCTCAACTTCGCCACGAATACGGACAAGTTTCGCCCGTTCCTCATCGCCAATGACGTTTCGGCGAGCTAGCCGCTGGGCCTGGCCGTTAATAACCGTAAGGGGGGCGCCAATTTCGTGGGCGACGCCGGCTGCAAGAACACCCAGTTCTGCCAGTTTTTTGGATTTACGCAGGCGCTTTTCGAGCTCAATTTCACGCTGTTGACGCTCTTCAATATCGTGATCTTTTTCAGCCATGGCGTCGAGCATGCCATTTAAACCTGAGGCAAGCCGACTATACTCAGCCGGGCCGTCTATTGTCGCACGCTGGCTACGATCACCGTCTTCCACCAGCAGCATAACGTGCAATAAACGATTAAGCGGACGTTCAATATAGCGCCTAAACCCCCACCAAATGCTAAAGACGATGCCAGCTGCGCCAATGACAAACACCAGAACCGCCACAATGCTTATAAACCCGGTGTAATTTTCGATGCCGGTATTTAAGCGGTTAACCTGAAGTGCACCATGAACGGTGCCATCCTGGGTGCGTAGTGGGATGATGGCCGAGTAATAGGTCCAGCCATCATACTGGCGGTAATTGCTGTAAAGGTCATCCTGCTCGATCACCTGGCGGATCTCTTCGGGAGAGAAAAGGTCTTTGCCTAAGCCCAGCCCGTAAACTTCGCGCCCCTGAAGGTCAAAGACGTAAGCGCCATAAATTCGATGGAACGAAAACGCCGATTGCAGTGCTTCTTCTAGCGGTGTTGGGCTGTCTCGGGAAACCGCACCACTCAGTGAGGTGCTAAGCGCCCGAGTAATGATCTCGACTTCCGTTTGCAGTTTGGAGCGAACATTGTCTTCCAGCGATTTTATGGCCACTAAGCTGAACACCACCAATACAACAAACAGCGGTACGATGACGGTGATGATAATTAAATTACGAAGTCGCATGCTGCTTCCATGGTGGCATTAAGCGTTTCATCAGTGAAAAGCATTATCAGTAGAAACGGCGGTTGATGAATAGAGTTATGAACATAGGGGCCATCAAAGAATCGCCGGATTAAGGGGATTCTGCAGGCAGTAGCCGATAAAGGCTGCCTTGGCGCTCATCGGTTAGCAAGTAAATGGCACCGTCTGGGCTTTGGCGCACATCACGAATACGGCCAATATGACCATCAAGAATACGCTCGCTTTCAGTAACTTCATCGCCATTAAGCGTGAGGCGTAGCAGCTGTTCACTGGTTAAACCACCTGCGAGCAGGTTGCCCTCCCAGGCGTTGAACGTGCTTCCTCTGACTTCGGCTAAGCCGGATGGTGCAAAACGTCCTTCAAAGTCATAATTCGGGTCTTCCATGCCAGGTAGCGACTGCTCGCCTATGGGTTGCTGGGTAGCGTAATCGTTGCCGAGCGTAACCTCAGGCCAGCCGTAGTTAGCACCTGCCTTGATGTGATTCAGCTCATCTCCCGTGAGCGGGCCATGTTCCGATACCCACGGCTCACCGTTTTTCAATACGGTCATACCTTGAATATTACGGTTACCCAGCGAGTAGATCTCATCTCGGGTGTTGGCATCATTCACAAACGGGTTGTTTTCCGGCACGCCGCCTGTTTCGGTCAAGCGCAGCGTAGAGCCTGCGTGGTCATCGCGCGCCTGCGCTCTGGAAGGCTCCGAACCCCGGTCGCCAACGCTCATAAGCAGCGTACCATCGTCTAGCCAGGCCAAGCGTGAGCCGTAATGGCGACCGGGAGCCGAGGCGCGATCCTGCTCAAACAGATGCTCTACATCGCCTAATTGGTCATCTTGCCAGTAAACACGCGAAAGCGCTGTACGACTGTTGTTAGCGTCAGGTTTACTCCAGGTAACGTAAATCCAGTCGTGTTCTCCGCTGCCGTCTGCAAAATCCGGGTGCAGTACCACGTCAAGCAGGCCACCCTGGCCATGATGATTGACCGTTGGCATGCCCTCCAGCGCCTGGTATTCACCGCTGCGCGAATCCACCAGATTTAGCTGCCCGTTGCGCTCGCTCACCAGGAGGCGGCCATCTGGAAGAAATGCCACCGCCCAAGGGTGTTCAAACCCCGAGGCTACCCGCTCAATGGCGACGGCTAGATACTCGGTTTCGATAGATTCATGGACAACCTCAGCATGCGCCGTACCCGCTGCACTCGTTAGCAGCAGTCCGCCCAAAACGGTTGATAGCCATGACGTAACCGGCTTGGCGTTTTGTTCCACGTGCATAGCGCATTCTCCTGTAGTGATGAGCCCAAGGGGAACCTCAGCGGGGCGAACCTTGTGATAAGGCCATCATCAGTCTAGCAGGGACTTTTCCTATTGGGCTCATTCCCCTCCAAGAGAAGGCATTAGGAGTGCTAACAGTATCGGTAGGTAGATCAGTGCTAACAGGGTCGAGCAAAATACCAGGCTGGCCACATAGGCTGGCTCACGCCGGGCACGCTGGGCAAATAAATAGTTAAACACCGCCACGGGCATGCACATTTGTAAAACGAGAATGCCTTGCGCCAGCGGCGGAAGCCCTACCCAGCCTGCGATGAACCAGGCCGCCACCGCCGCCAACGGTATGCGCACCAGGCTAAACCCTAACCCGGAACGCAGGCTTTTTACCTGAATGCTCGCCAAGGAAACACCCAAGGTGATCAGCATCAACGGTACGGTAAAGCCCGACATAAGGCCCACGGTGTTGCCAAGCCAAGGCGGTAGTGAGGTATCGGTTAGCAGCAGCACCATGGAAATTAAAATGGCATATACCGTCGGGGTCTTAACGAGCGTTTTTAGCGGGTTGCCTTGGCTGTTGAGAACAGAGCCTAGAGTGAACTGGAACAGCGAGACCGTTACCATCACCGTGATGCCATAAGCAAAACCAGCGCTACCAAATGCATAAAGAACCACCGGTAGCCCCATGTTGCCGGTATTGGGGTACATCATGGGAGACAGCAGAACGCGCCAGTCACGGCCCAGCAGCTTGGCAACAGCAAAGGTCGCTAGCCCCATGGTGATGATCACCAGCGCAGTCGCCAGCATGGTGCGACCAAAGGTGTCGGCATCTATGTCGGCACCCGCAAGCGAGGCCAACACCAGCGAGGGCGTGCCGATGTTGAAAACCAGTCGAGTAACAAAATCGACAGGATAAGGGTGTCCTAGCCGAATCCACAAAAAACCTAACCCCGCACCGGCAAGTACGGGGGCCATAACAGCAAACAGTTCGGCAAGCATTAACGGTCCTTGGCAATCGTGGGTTGCCTATTGTCGTTAATGAGCCTGCTAATAGGCAAGGTGAATACGCAAAATTCGTTAAGCGTTTACGGCTGTGCGTTGCCACTGCACGGGAACGTGCTGGCGTAAAAAATCAAGCAACGCGTTGGTTCGCCGAGGTTGGTGGCCGTAAGCGTAAAGTAAATTAATGGGCAGCGGCGTAGGCTCCCAGCCCACCAGGCAAGGGACTAGCTCGCTGGGGTGATGTTCTTCACGCCGTTTAACTAACCAGTGGGGCAGTAGACCTATTCCCTGATGGCCCGCAATGGCGTCGATATGCAGCGCGGTCAAATCGACGCGAAGGCGCGAGCGTGGCGGGTCGAAAAGATAATCACCGTACCTGGCGTGATGGAGCGTTAGCCCATTGGATGCCGTGTTGAGCAAGTCGATCCAGGCGTACTGGGGTAACTCATCAGGATGGGTTGGTGACCCGTTTTCGGCCAGATAGCGTGGGCTGGCATATAACCCGCGGGTTAAATGGCCCAGACACTCCTGGTTAAGCCCGCATTCATTGGTAAAGCCCAGCCATACATGCACGCTATTGCTATGCATTTTGGTGGGCGGTGTTTCGCGGGTTCGAAGCTCTAGCTCTACTTTTGGGTAACTGTTTAAAAAGGCATTGACCACAGGGGCCATCCAGCTTCGCGCCAAGGCCCCATGGATTTCCAGCGTGACTTTGCCACTAATTTCTTCGCGCAGCTCGGCCAAGGCTTCCTGGCTGTGGCTTGCCATCGAGAGCAATTCAGTACAGTACGTATGAAAGAGCAGGCCAGCCTCGGTAGGAATTAAACGATTGGCTTGGCGGCGTAGTAGAGGCTGATTAAGCCGTGCTTCCAACTGGCTGATACGACGACTCAGTGTTGATTTTGCTAACCCCAGCTTTTGCGCACTGCGTGTCACGCTACCGGTCGCCATTACATCCGCGAAAGCAGCCAGTTCGTCAAAGTCATACATGGTCGCGCCACAGGTCAATTAAGAAGCGTCTATTGTGCCACTTTTGGGGTGGAATGAAAATAATTGGCATTTAGGTTGCGTATTACCGAACACCCCGTGCCGTCCCATGGTGGAACTTTGTAGGTAACATGATAATGCTAATAGTTACCATTCAGCTTAATTATTTTAGACAATGGAAATAACATGCCTAACTCATTTCGTCTAACGCTACTCGCAACTACGGTTGCCTCGTTGGCAACAAGCACCGCGCTGGCCCAGCAGTCTGAGACATTAAACAATATGGTGGTGACCGCTTCGGGCTTCGAACAGCAGATAAAGGACGCCCCCGCTTCTATTAGCGTATTATCTCGCGAGCAGTTGGAGCGAGGCCATTACCAAAATATTACGGACGCGCTGCGCGATGTACCGGGGGTAACGGTAACCGGAGGCGGAGGGGGGGATAACGGGCACGACATTTCCATTCGCGGTATGCCTGCCCAGTACACGCTGGTTTTGGTAGACGGACGCCCGCAGAGCTCGCGTGAATCGCGTCCGAACGGTAGCGCTGGTTTCGAACAGGATTGGCTACCGCCCCTACAAGCTATTGAACGTATTGAAATCGTGCGCGGGCCCATGTCGACTCTATATGGATCAGACGCTATTGGTGGGGTAATCAACGTGATCACTCGCAAGGTGGCCCAGCAATGGCATGGCAACCTTCAGGTCGATACCGTGCTGCAGGAAAGCAGTTCTTCAGGCGATAGCCGTCAAGGTAACTTCTACCTAAGTGGGCCGCTGGTGGGCGATACTTTAGGGCTTCAACTCTATGGTCAAGCCTCGCAGCGTGATGAAGACAACATCATCAATGGCTATGAAGATAAGAGTCTGCAAGGCCTGACGGCACGTTTTAACCTGGCCGCCAGCGATAACCATGACGTTACCGCCGAGGCAGGCATTACCAGGCAGGATCGCCAATCTTTGATGGGGCGCTCAGCGCCTTCTGAAGGTTGCCGTGGCGGCTGCTCTGACAGCCTCAACAAATTTACCAATCGGCATATGGCGGTGACTCATAGCGGTCGTTTTGATTGGGGTACCAGCGAAACCTTCGTTCAGCGCGAAAATAGCCGCAATGACTCGCGAGATATCGAAATTACCAACACGACAGCCAAGACCAGTGCCGTCATGCCGCTTGGTACGCACATGGTGACGGTGGGGGCCAGTTACGAGGAGGAGAAGCTGGAGGATGGCACTACCAACCAGATTTCCGACCTTACTACGCTTGATCAACGCCAGTGGGCTGTGTTTGTTGAAGACGAGTGGATGTTGACCGATAGCTGGTCGCTAACAGGCGGTATACGCCTTGATGAGTCAGATAAATACAGCAGTCATATAAGCCCACGACTTTACAGCGTCTGGAACATGACGCCTGATTGGACCCTGAAAGGGGGCGTGTCTACCGGGTATCGCTCGCCCAATATTCGTGAGACGGCGCCCGGCTGGGGGCAGATTAGCCGCGGGGGCAACGTATATGGCAATCCGAATTTAAAACCGGAAACCTCGCTCAACAAAGAGCTGGCGCTTTATTATGGAAATGAAAATGGATTTAACGGAAGCTTGACGGTTTTCCATAACGACTTTGACGACAAGATCACCCGCATTGCATGCCCTGTTTCAATTTGTGATGCAGGCGCCAACGACTTTGGCAGTGACCCGACGTACCGTGTTAACGTCGATGAAGCAGTAACGCGCGGTGTAGAAGTTAGCTTGGCCGCACCGCTTAACGAATCGCTTGATTTAACCGGAAGCTACACGTTCACCGACTCCGAACAGAAGAGTGGTGAGTACGCCGGTAGCCCGCTGACGCAACTGCCCCGCCATCAAATTTCAGCATCGCTTGATTGGCAAGTATCCGCTCGGTTAAGCCAGTGGACCAGAGCAACCTACCGGGGTAAGGAGAGCCAGCCGGTCACCGGGCCTTCTTCAAGCTCTACTATCGCGCCTTCTTACACCTTTGTAGATACAGGTCTTGGCTATCAACTGAACGCCAATACGCAGCTTAATGCCGGTATCTATAACCTGCTGAATGAAACGATTACTTACGATGAGTATGGCTATGTGGAAGACGGCCGCCGGGTGTGGTTAGGCTTGAGCGTGGATTTTTAATTCTTCTAAAGCACATTAACCAAGCGGCCATTTTTAAGTGGTCGCTTTTTTTATAGCGGTTATAAAAGAGAGCGCTATAAAAAAGCCCCGGCAAAGCCGAGGCGTAAAGAGAGCATTGAAACAGCAAGCAGAGCCGTTCAAGTAGGAAGCGATTAGAACTCGTAAGTAGCGGAGACCCAGAAATTACGGCCATCCAGGGCGACGCCGTCGGTTGCGCGCCATGTTTGCGTATACCGATAAGCGACATACTCGTTACCCTGGTACTCGAACGTGTCGTGACTGGAAAAGTCTTTGTCAAAAAGGTTTTGAACGGCGCCTGTGAGTCGGACGCTGTCAGATACCTGATAAGAGCTTCGAAGGTTGAAAAGCGTATAGCCATCAAGCTTATTGCCCAATTGTTCATACAGCGCCAGATTTTCACCCGAAGTGGGCAGGCCTGACGAGAAGCGATCCCGAGAAGAGTAGTATTCGCCTTCCAGTGATGTTGTCCAGCGATCATTAATCGCCCAGCTTAGATCAGCTGTCAGCTTGTGTTTGGGCGCGTTGGTAAGCGGTTGACCTTCATTCTCTCCGGAAGTGATTTCGGTGTCAGTGTAGGTATAGCCACCGCTGATCGCCCAGGCCGGGGTAATTTGGTAGCTGCTACTTAGCTCAATACCACGGGTTTCCGCGCGGTCAATATTGATTGATTGGTCAAAGCTAGCCTGCTGAGTGAAATTCCCTACGCTTAAGCAGTTGGCGGCATTGGCGTAAGGCTGATTGCCATTACCGTCAATATACTGGCAGTTGGGCAGGCTGTCGCCATCAGCGATACGGTCGCGAAACTGGGTATAAAAGACAGTTGCCCCGGCAGAGAAGCCGCTAAGGTTGTCGTAGATCGCACCCACTTCATAGTTGGTACTTTTCTCGGGTCCAAGGTCTGGCGAGCCAAGACTGACGGATTGGCCTTGATTGCCAAAACCGTTAACACCATCGTGTAGCTGGTTCAGCGTGGGCGTTTTGTACCCTTGGCTAATACCCCCTTTAAGGGTTAACTGGTCAGTGGTATTCCACACTAAGTAACCGCGCGGGCTAAAGTGGCCACCGAACGCATCATGGTTTTCATAGCGACCGCCCAGGGTAAGCGCTAAATCATCGGTTAGCAGCCACTCATCTTCGGCAAAAAATGACCAGCTTGATTGAGAAAATTTCTCGTTGCCTGCAGTGCCTTCTTTAAGCTCAGCATCAATATACTGAACGCCTACGGTCACCATGTGGTCATCCAGCGGTGCAATGAATTTGCTGTCGACCACAGTGTCACGATTTTCCAGAAGACGTGGCTCGCCTCCTTGGGCTATATAGCCATAGTCAGGTGCGTTTCCGGCAGGCAGTGTACGCCCAAGTGTCTCCGTAAAATTATGCGTAACGCTACTCTCAAGGGTGCCTGCGGCGTAGTGGCCGGTATGCCCTACGGCAATTTGGTCGCGGTTAAAGCGCAGCTCATCTGAGTAGCCGAAAAACTCACCCGGTTGAGGTGTGGAACAATCATTACGCTTTAAGCCATCCAGACTGCCCAAGCGACAATCTGAGTTGTCGTACACCTGGCGGGAGCGTTCGGCATCCAGCCAAAATTCGTTGGTATCATCGGGCGTTAGGTTTAAGCGCCCGCCAATCGAGTAGATGCGCGCTTCCACTGGGCGAGGGTCGCGTCCTGCGCTGCCCTCTACCATGCGCTCGGAGCTATCGCGGTCAAACAAGCGCCCACGCAACTGCAGAC